>JBJOQF010000221.1:0-5028 GCA_046050185.1 Bacteroidota bacterium | reverse complement strand
TACACTTTTCCGTTGAAAACTCCTGTAGAACGATCGGAATAAATTCCTTTATAATCTTGGAAACTTTCGCAATTTGGAGCCGAATGCTTCACTAGCGTATAATGATCTACGTGTTGCTTTTCGCCAATAATTGTGATTCCGTTTAAGGTGCTTGTTAATCGTTCCCCAAAGTGATAGAAATTCAAGTTGTTTCTCGTTAAGTTTCCTCCAAAAGAGAAGGTATGTACTGAAACGTGACTTTCTTTCTGTTGAGAAATAAACGTATTATCGATTAAATTCGCTTCGAGTGCATCGTTTTGAATTTTGTAATAATCTACGATAGCACGTTTCTGGGCAAAAATCTCGGTAACGGAATTCGTTAACACAGGGTTTTCGGTTAAACTTTGATGGCGTTCTATAATTTGAACATGTGAATTTTCACCCACAATTACTAAGTTTCTTGGTTGAACCAAAAGTGCCGCTTCATTTCCTGTTGAGAAATACATAATCTCAATAGGCTTGTCGGCCACTTTACTTTTCGGAATGTGGATATACGCTCCTTCATTGGCGAAAGCCGTATTCAAAGAAGTCATACTTTCATCTTTACTCGCTATTTTATTAAAAAAAGTGTCGATGATCATTTTGTATTTTGGTTTTGTCAATGCCGATGACATCAAACAAACATCAATTCCATCATGAGTTGTTGACGATAAATGCGAACTGAAAACACCGTCAATAAACACTACTTTATAAGTGTCTATTTCGTGTAAAAAGTATTTTTTTACTTGGTTAAATTCAATGGCACTTTCTTGCTTTGGAAAAACGGTAAAGTCATTTTTTAGGATGGCATTTAGCGAAGTATATTTCCAAGCTTCGTCTTTTTTGGTTGGGAAACCTTTATTTTCAAAGTTTTTTATGGCTGAAGTTCTCACATCATGAAGTTCGGAGTGAACATCTACACGCTCTTCAAAAGCCATAAAAGACGATAGTAATTTTTCTTTTAATTCCATTTTAATTTAAGTCTTAAAGTCTTAAAGTCAAATGTCTTAAAGTCGGTATAAGTATAAAATAGCGGGTTCAACTATTCTTGACTTTCGACTTTCGACTTTTAACCTTTACGACTAGATTCTAAATATTTAATAAAACCACTTAACAATTTTGATATTTCTGTTACTGATTCTAAAAGTTTTTCAAATTCTTCTTTAGTAATATAATCCAAATCAAATGCTAAATATAATTGAGAACGAACTTCTCCGGCGGAAGCTTTTGCAACGTATAAAAAGTAAATAAACTCTTTGTCTGTATTTCTCTCAAACCCTTCAGCGATATTTGATGATATTGAAATTGAAGCTCGTCTAATTTGTCTAATGAAATCAAAGTCTTTCTTAAAATTTGTATTTTCAGTAATTAGGTAAATTCTTTTATTAAAAACTCTTGCTTTTTGCCAAGAATTAATTTCTTCGAAAGAACTAAATTTCCCCATTACTTTTTTCTTTTGACTTTATGACCTTAGACTTTTGACTATTTTAATTTTACGCTTCTTGTTCTTGTTTAATCCAGTCGTATCCTTTTTCTTCCAGTTCGTGTGCTAATTCTTTTCCACCGGATTTTACAATTTTTCCGTTGTATAGTACGTGAACAAAATCAGGAACGATATAATCTAATAATCTTTGGTAGTGTGTAATCACTACGATTGCATTTTTATCGCTTTTTAGTTTATTAACGCCATTTGCTACAATACGCAAGGCGTCAATATCAAGTCCAGAATCAGTTTCATCCAGAATCGCAATTTTTGGTTCTAGCATTGCCATTTGGAAAATTTCGTTACGTTTTTTCTCTCCACCAGAAAAACCTTCGTTTAGAGAACGGGACAAAAATTTACGGTCGATTTCTAATAATTCTGATTTCTCACGAATCACTTTTAGCATTTCGTTAGAAGGCATTTCTTCCAGACCTTTAGCTTTACGAGTTTCGTTAATAGCGGTTCTCATGAAGTTCGTTACTGAAACTCCTGGAATTTCCACTGGATATTGGAACGATAAGAACACGCCTTTGTGCGCTCTTTCTTCTGGTGCCAATTCAGAGAGGTCTTCACCATCCAAAGAGATTTCACCATCCGTTACTTCGTAGTTTTCGTTTCCTGCAATGATGGAAGCAAGTGTACTTTTTCCAGCACCGTTTGGACCCATTATCGCGTGAATTTCTCCAGCTTTTACTTCAAGGTTGATTCCTTTTAATATTTCTTTGTCTCCAATGGAGGCGTGTAAATTTTTTATTGATAACATTTGTTTCTTTGTTTATTCGTAATGACCTTTTAATGACAAAATGTCTAATATTTCAATTGTGTTTTCTTCTGTAACTTTATATATAATGCGATGTTCTTGATTTATTCTTCTTGACCATTTTCCAGAAAGTTGGTATTTCAATTGTTCCGGTTTTCCGATCCCTTCAAAAGGATGTAGTTGAATGTCTTTGATTAAAGCAGAAATTTTATTCATAATTGCTTTATTGCCTGATTTTATCCAATATTCTCTATCTTTTTGAGCTTTTTCAGAATAAATTACTTCCACAAATCTTCTAATTTAATTGTAATCCCTTTACCGTCTTTAATACTTTGTTCGGCTTCCAAAATTTCCTTCACAAACTCGGGGTTATATGGCTTTTCAATTTCTTCAATAATTTCAAATCCAAGCGATTTTGCCAATGATTTTAATACTGGAAAATCTTTTTTCTTTACATTTTTTAAAATAATATCCATAACTATTTAGATTTAAAGGGTTAGCCCACTGAACCTTCCAAGCTTATTTCTAATAATTTTTGTGCTTCTACTGCAAATTCCATTGGTAATTTATTCAATACATCTTTGCTGAAACCGTTTACGATTAAGGCAATAGCTTTTTCGGTTGGAATTCCACGTTGGTTGCAATAGAAAACTTGGTCTTCGCCAATTTTACTTGTCGTAGCCTCATGTTCGATTTTTGCCGATGGATTTTTACTTTCGATATAAGGAAAAGTATGCGCTCCACAATTGTTTCCCATTAATAATGAGTCACATTGTGAAAAGTTTCTGGCATTATCAGCTCTAGCGCTAATTTGCACTAAACCACGGTAACTGTTTTGTGATTTTCCGGCAGAAATTCCTTTAGAAATAATAGTCGATTTAGTGTTTTTACCTAAATGGATCATTTTAGTTCCCGTATCGGCTTGTTGGAAATTATTGGTCACTGCAATCGAATAAAATTCTCCTGTTGAATTATCTCCTTTTAAAACAACAGAAGGATATTTCCAAGTTACAGCTGAACCGGTTTCAACTTGCGTCCAAGAGATTTTTGCGTTTTTTTCGCAGATTCCTCTTTTAGTTACAAAATTGAAAACCCCGCCTTTACCTTCTTTGTTTCCAGGATACCAGTTTTGTACGGTTGAATATTTGATTTCGGCATCGTCTAATGCAATTAATTCTACTACTGCAGCGTGCAATTGATTTTCATCACGACTTGGAGCCGTACAACCTTCTAAGTAAGAAACATAACTGCCTTCGTCAGCAACTAATAATGTTCTTTCGAATTGTCCTGTTCCTGCTTGATTGATTCTAAAATAAGTCGAAAGTTCCATTGGGCAACGAACGCCTTTTGGAATATAACAGAAAGAACCATCAGAGAAAACTGCTGAATTTAGCGCAGCATAAAAATTATCTTTTTGTGGGACAACCGTTCCTAAATATTTGCGAACTAATTCTGGATGCTCTTTGATGGCTTCAGAAATACTCATGAAGATAATTCCTTTTTCTCCTAATGTTTTCTTGAAAGTAGTCGCTACTGAAACCGAATCAACTACGATATCCATGGCCACATTATTCATCATTTTTTGTTCATCGACAGAGATACCTAACTTTTTGTACATTTCTAAAAGTTCAGGATCTACATCGTCCAATGTTTTATTAGGATCAACCGCTTTTGGGGCTGAATAATAAGAAATGGCCTGAAAATCAGGTTTGGTATAATGTACATTTGCCCATTCTGGCTCTGTCATTTGCTCCCAAGCACGAAAAGCCTCTAGACGCCAATCAGTCATCCATTGTGGTTCTTCTTTTTTCTGAGAAATAGCACGAACAATATCTTCATTTAAACCAATAGGAAACGTTTCTGATTCTAATTCAGTATAAAATCCGTATTCGTATTCTTTATTTTCGAGTTCGATTTTTAAATCGTCTTCTGTGTATTTTGACATATTTTTTGTCTTAAAGTTTTAAAGTCTAAAGTTCTAAAGTCATTACAAGTCTTTCGACTTTATGACTTTCGACATTCGACTATAATGAAAATGATTCCCCGCAACCACAAGTTCTATTGGCATTTGGGTTATTGAAAACAAACCCTTTTCCATTTATTCCTCCTGAAAATTCTAATATTGTTCCGGCTAAGTACAGAAAAGATTTTTTTTCTACAGCGATAGTGATATCGTTGTCTACAAAAATTTTATCGTCTTCGCTTTTTGTTTTATCAAATTTTAAATCATAAGACAATCCAGAACATCCGCCGCTTTTCACACCAACTCTTACGTAGTCGATCGCAGCATCAAAACCATCATCTTTCATTAAATCGATGATTTTTTTTCTTGCAGTGTCAGAAACTTTTATCATAGCTTATATTGATTTTGTCTAAATTAAGCACAAAGATAGTGTATAAAAATCTTTTTCCATAATTGATGACATTTTTATAACCAATGTCAAAATAGAAAAAACCTATTTGAAACCAATAAAAGTATTTGAATTTCTTAACTTTGATTCTCTCGAAAAAAGATAAATTATGAAATTATATCCTATAGAAACCGGTAATTTTAAATTGGATGGTGGAGCAATGTTTGGCGTTGTACCAAAAACTATTTGGAATAAAACTAATCCAGCTGATGAAAACAACTTGATTGATATTGCTGCACGTTGCTTGTTAATTGAAGATGGTGATAAATTGATTTTGATTGATACCGGAATGGGAAACAAACAATCAGAGAAATTTTTTGGATATTATTCGCTTTGGGGAACGCATTCCATGGATA
>JBJOQF010000220.1:0-5875 GCA_046050185.1 Bacteroidota bacterium | reverse complement strand
TTCCATTTAACATTGCTTCCTATGCATTACTAACCCTGATGATTGCGCAAGTTTGTGAATTAGAACCTGGTGAATTTATTCATACCTTTGGTGATGCACATATTTACAACAATCATTTTGAGCAATTGGAACTACAATTGTCACGCGAACCAAAACCATTACCAAAAATGATTTTAAATCCAGAGATTAAAAATATTTTTGATTTTGATTTTGAAGATTTTACACTTGAAGGTTATGAACCACACGGCCTTATAAAAGGAAATGTTGCAGTGTAAAACAGCATAAATCTTAATAATTTATTTGTTCTTAACAAAGCTAAAACAATAAAAACCTCAATCTCCAAGAGAAATACAATCAGGTATTTGTTGTTTAATATTATTTGGAAAATTCACATCGTAAACTTCTGGTTTTATAATATCCAAAGAATTAACAACACCTGTTATAGAGTAAAATTCGTGCAACTTATACCTATAAAAATGAATTATTTTGTGAAGCGCAAAAAAACTTTAAAACCTCCTAAAATTAAAAGCTAAATATTTTATAATTTATTTACAATCAAATGAATGCAATTATAAAATACTTTTCGTTGGATTATTTTTAATCTCTCAAACCTACTTTGTTGATAATAGCAAGTAGTATTGCAATCGTTAGCTGAAGAAATCAATTTGGTATAAATAATTACATCCGATAGGTTAATTAACACTCCAAGATTTAAAAAAACGATACAGGAAGAAATTCCTCAAAATCTTTCTAGAAACTCTAAATGTCTCCATTCGTTTAGCCCCGATAATAGCGGCATCCTTTATGTTTTTTCTTTAAAAACATAAAGATATAGCGGATAGCGGGAAATTGCTTCAGAAATTCGCAATGAGAGCTAGATTACCCTATTTCTCGCAATGACTTTTAAAACAAATCCTTTATATTTGCAGTTCGGTTACAAGACAGTTTTCAATATCAATTATATACTTGAAATGAGACACACAAAAGTTAAAGACTTGCTAAACAGTACCACGACACTTCATGAAGTAAATGCAAAAGGATGGGTGAGAACTTTTAGAAACAATCAATTTATCGCGTTGAACGATGGTTCAACTATCAATAATATACAATGTGTTGTCGATTTTGAAAACACTTCAGATGAAACTTTAAAAAGAATTACTACTGGTGCTGCGATTTCAGTAACCGGAACTTTGGTAGAAAGTAAAGGCGCAGGACAACAATTTGAAATTCAGGTTGCAAAACTGGAAATCCTTGGAGATTCGGATGCGGAGAAATTCCCGATACAGCCAAAAAATAAACCGAGCTTGGATTTCTTGCGTGAAAATGCGCATTTAAGAGTCCGTACCAATATATTTGGAGCCATTATGAGAGTGCGTTCGGTATTATCGTATGCTGTTCACAGTTATTTTCAGGAGAAAGGTTTTGTGTATGTAAATACGCCAATCATCACAGGGTCAGACGCTGAAGGTGCCGGTGAAATGTTCAAAGTTACCGCTTTACCATTTGACGGAACGCCAAGAACCGAAAATGGAAAAGTGAATTACAAGGAAGATTTTTTTGGTAAAGAAACAAACCTTACGGTTTCGGGACAACTGGAAGGAGAAACTTTTGCAATGGCTTTGGGTCAGATTTATACTTTTGGACCAACATTTAGAGCCGAAAACTCGAATACTTCACGTCACCTTGCAGAATTTTGGATGATTGAGCCGGAAGTGGCTTTCAATGATTTGAATGACAACATGGATCTAGCCGAAGATTTTATTCAGTATGTAATCAAATATGCGATGGACAAATGTTCGGAAGATTTGAAATTCCTGGAAACAAGATTATTGGATGAAGAGAAATCAAAACCAGTTGCAGAGAGAAGCGAAATGGCTTTACTTGACAAATTAAACTTTGTGTTGGAAAATAATTTCAAACGAGTTTCATACACAGAAGCCATTGATATTTTAAGAGATTGTACGCCAAATAAAAAGAAAAAATTCAATTATATTATTAAGGAATGGGGTGCTGATTTACAATCAGAACACGAACGCTATTTAGTAGAAAAACATTTTAAATGTCCGGTAATCCTATTTGATTACCCGGCAAATATCAAAGCATTTTACATGCGATTGAACGAAGACGGAAAAACAGTTCGTGCGATGGATATCCTTTTCCCTGGAATTGGAGAAATTGTGGGTGGCTCACAAAGAGAAGAACGTTTTGATGTTTTAGTTGAAAAAATGAAAGCCCTTGGAATTGACGAAAAAGAATTGTGGTGGTATCTTGATACCCGAAGATTTGGTTCAGCAGTCCATTCGGGTTTTGGACTTGGTTTTGAAAGATTGGTATTGTTTGTAACAGGAATGACAAATATTCGTGATGTAATTCCTTTCCCAAGAACACCAATGAATGCGGAATTCTAAAAAGGTTTATTCGGTTAATCGTTTATTTGTTTAACCGATCATCCCGAATAAACGATTAAACAAATAAACGATTAAACTTAATGCTAAAGCAATTCTTAAATTTAAAATTATCACAAAAGTTATCTCCTCAACAAATACAGTTGATGAAGTTAATACAATTGCCTACGCAAGCTTTTGAACAACGTTTATTAGAAGAAATGAACGAAAATCCAGCACTGGAAACTGGAAAAGAAGATGATTACGAGAAAGACGAGTTCGACAACGAAGATTATGATGACTATGACGATTCGGAATCAGACCGAATTGAAGCCGAAGACATTAACATAGACGAATATTTAAGTAACGACGATACCCCCGATTATAAAACACAGTCAAATAACTACAGTGACGACGATGAAGATCGCGAAACACCTTTTGCAGCACCGGTAAGTTTTCACCAGGATTTAATCAATCAGTTGAATACGTTCATCCTGAATGACGAAGAGCGTGAAATTGCTGAATTTTTGGTAGGAAGCATTGACGACATGGGTTACATTCGTCGTAGCGTTCCTGATATGGTGGACGACATGGCGTTTACCCAAGGAATTTACACCGATGAGAAAATGGTGGAAAAAATGCTACATGTGATTCATGAGCTGGAACCTTCAGGCGTAGGCGCACGAGATTTACAGGAATGTTTGCTGTTGCAACTGAAACATAAAACGCCAACGGAATACGTAGAACTAGCCACAGATATTATCGAAAATCAGTTTGATGCGTTTACCAAAAAACATTACGATAAATTAATTCAAAAATATAATGTTTCGAATGAGCAGCTTAAAAAAGCCATTCACGAAATAGAAAAACTGAATCCAAAACCAGGTGGTTCCTTTACCGGAAACAATAAAGTTACTGAAAATGTAGTTCCTGATTTTGCCATCCGAATTGTGGACGGCGAACTCGAACTGACCTTAAACGGAAGAAACGCTCCTTCCCTGCACGTTTCCAAAGATTACCAGGAAATGATGCAGACCTATAAGGATTCCCGTGATAAATCAGCGCAGCAAAAAGATGCAGTACAGTTTATCAAACAAAAACTGGACTCGGCTAAATGGTTTATCGATGCGATACGCCAACGCCAAGAAACACTTTTTGTAACCATGAATGCCATTATGCATTATCAAGGCGACTATTTCCTCGATGGTGATGAAACCAAGTTGAAACCGATGATTCTAAAAGATATTGCAGATATGGTAGGCCTTGATATTTCGACCGTTTCGCGTGTGGCCAACAGCAAATATGTGGAAACACCTTATGGCACTAAACTGATAAAAGAATTCTTCTCGGAAGCTATGACTAACGATCAAGGTGAGGAAGTTTCTACTCTTGAAATCAAGAAAATATTAAAAGATGTCATTGATGAAGAGGACAAACATAAACCGCTTCCGGATGATCAATTAGCTGAAATTCTTAAAGAAAAAGGCTATCCAATCGCCAGAAGGACAATTGCTAAATACAGAGAACAACTGGATATTCCTGTGGCGAGAATGAGGAAGAAAATGTAAGGTTGTTGATTTTAGATTACTGATTAACGATTTGAGATTTAGTGCTGATAAATAAACATTATGGATTATATGTTTTTATTGTGCAGTTTTTCTTTAAAACAATCCAAAAAAATAATGTTTCTATAAAATGAAGAACCCTTTCAGAATTTTGAACTCTGAAAGGGTTTTATCTTTTCAATACATTTATATTTCAATCCAGTTTCGGCTCCCTCTCCTTTGGATTGCTTCATTCTTCGCAATGACTGGGTTGGGGAGAGGATTTACTTCTCCTCATCCTTCTTCATCGCATAAAAATACGCGGCACGGCTCAATGGCTCGTATTCTTCAGTTTCGCCCAACATGACGAGTTTGTCATTATCAGTTTTACGGAAACTGTAATTAGCGAGATTTCCGGTGCGGGTACATACAGCATGAACTTTAGTAACATATTCCGCAGTTGCCATTAATGCGGGCATTGGACCAAAAGGATTTCCCTTGAAATCCATATCCAATCCGGCAACAATTACTCGGATTCCCTGGTTTGCCAAATCATTACAAATTTTCACAATTTCGTCATCAAAAAATTGCGCTTCGTCAATTCCCACCACATCACAACCTTGTGCCAGAATAGCAATATTTGCAGCAGCAGGAACGGGTGTGGAACGAATTTCGTTAGCATCATGCGAAACTACCATATCGTCATGATAGCGTGTATCGATTTCCGGTTTGAAAATTTCAACTTTTTGCTTGGCAAATTGCGCTCGTTTCAAACGACGGATGAGTTCCTCGGTTTTACCCGAAAACATGGAGCCACAAATGACTTCAATCCAACCAAATTGTTCTTTATGATTTACTGTATTTTCGAGAAACATTTTGTAATTTTCTGACTTAAAAAATGAATAGTTTTCATTACTTTGTAACGGATAAAACCGACTTAAAAATTTTATACTTTTATGTCGTTTCAAAAGTATGACATTTTTATTAAAGGTTACTTCTTCCTTAGGTTAAATAAAACTCAGGAAGAAATTTATTAAAAAAGACCCGCCTAACACACTATAATTTCGAAGTTATGAAAAAAAAATTGGAAGCCGATTTAATCAGCATTGCACACCGAATATTACAACTGAAAAATAAATCTGATATCAATCAATTATATCTGGAAACGCAGAAACTATATGAAAAACTTTCTGTGTTGCGATTTGTAGACGAACATTTTAGTGATGCAAAACCAACAATTGGAATTGCTGAAATAGAGCAAAAAATTGAGGAAGTTTTTGACCAAAAAGAAACTGCGCAACCTGAAACAAAAACAACTGTCGAAGAAACGATAGCTGAGCAAATGGTTGAAACACCAGCAGAACAAACCGAAGAAACTCTCAAGACGCCTTTAGAGGAAAAAAAAGAAATAGTAACTGAAGAGGAAGCTGCAATTGAAGAAGAAATAATAGCCCCAGAAACTGCTCCATTCATTCCTGCTTTCGAATTATCAGAAGAAGAGGAAGTTGAAGAAGAAAAAGCAGCTGAAATTGAAACGCCAAAGAAAATGGAAGCAGTCCAAATTTCTTTCGAAGATTTATTAGGTGGAAATTATAGTGATGCCCAGTTTGTAAAAGTGCATCCGCTTGAAAATATTCCTACTGCTATTGCCATTGATTTTGAAGAAAAAAAATTAGATCCCATTGAAGAAGTAAAACCGGAACCGGTGGAACCAAAAACAGCTTCCCTAAACGAAAAATTAGCCAAAAATATCAATATAGATTTGAATGATCGCATTGCATTTACAAAACACCTTTTTGGCAACAGCAGCGAGGATTACAACCGTGTTTTAAATCAATTAATCACATTTGATACATTCTATGAAACCAGAGATTTTATTCAGGAAATGGTAAAACCAGATTATAATAACTGGGAAGGAAAACAAGATTACGAGGAACGTTTTATGGA
>JBJOQF010000219.1:0-11627 GCA_046050185.1 Bacteroidota bacterium | reverse complement strand
AACTTTCTTCTTCAATTCCTATTTCAGGTAGTGCTTACACCTATACTTATGCAACAATGGGCGAGTTTTTAGCTTGGATTATTGGTTGGGATTTAATTCTTGAATATGCTGTAGGAGCTGCAACTGTAGGAATCGCATGGAGCGAATACCTTAATAATTTACTGGTCAATGTACTTCATATAAGTCCAATTCCTTATTCTTTGTCTCATTCTCCATTTCAATCTAACTTAGAAACTGGCGAAAATGGAATAATTAACTTACCTGCATTATTTATTGTTGGGGCAATCAGTTTATTATTAATAAAAGGAATTCAAGAATCAGCTTTTGTAAATGGAATAATTGTAGTTGTCAAAGTTACTATTGTTGTGTTAATCATTATAGTGGGTTGGAACTTCATAAATCCGGCAAATCACACTCCTTATATTCCACCGAGTTCAATTTTTACAGATGAACATGGTATCGACCATAGTTTTGGAGGTTTTTGGGGAATAATTGGCGCTGCAGGAACTGTTTTCTTCGCCTTCATTGGTTTTGATGCAGTGAGTACCGCAGCACAGGAAACTATAAACCCTAAAAGAAATATGCCAATAGGAATATTAGGTTCATTAGCTGTTTGTACAATGTTATATATCCTTTTTGCTCACGTATTGACAGGGGTTGCTACCGTTGAAGACTTTAGAACAGGTGGTAAAGAAGCTTCTGTGGCATTTGCAATTAACAAATACATGATCGGATATGCTTGGTTAGGTCAATTAGTAACTGTAGCTATTTTAGCAGGATTTTCTTCTGTGATTTTGGTAATGCTATTAGGACAATCCAGAGTATTTTATGCGATGGGAAAAGATGGTTTATTGCCTAAAGCATTCAGTGATTTACATTCAAAATACAAAACACCATACAAAGCTAATATTGCAATTTTAATAATTGTTGGCGCATTTGCCGCTTTCATTCCTGGTGATATTGTAGGAGACATGACTAGTATTGGAACATTGTTTGCTTTTTCATTAGTATGTGTATCAGTAATTATTTTAAGAAAAAAAGAGCCTGATATGGTTCGCCAATTCAAAACACCATTTGTCCCTTTAATTCCAATTTTAGGAGTTATCACTTGTGTATTGATGATGGCTGGTTTAGGTTGGCCAAATTGGCTTAGACTTTTTGCATGGATGGCGATAGGCATTATTTTCTATTTTACTTACGGAAAGAAAAATAGTATATTGAACAATCCAAAAGAATAAATTTATTTTCACAAAATAAAAAAGGGATTATAAAGCACTTAATACTTTATAATCCCTTTTTCTTATTTATATCACTTTACAAATCAAAAACTGAAGTACGTTTAGCCCGAATTAAATCCTTCAAACGAATCCAAAAAGCCAATGTTAAATAAACTGCAAACCATAAACCAACAGTAACAAATGACAAGTAAATAAAAAACAATCGTACACTACTGGCCCGCATCCCTAATGTATCAGCCAAACGGGAAGAAACATGAAAACCGTGTTTTTCAAAAAAAAACTTAAGCTTGATTACTACTGACATCTTTTAGTTTATTTGTTTATTCGAAAACAAATTTACAATATTACAGCAATCTTCGATAAACAAATCCAAAAATAACCAAATTAACTTTTTCTCAACAATTCCATCCCCACAACACATTCTAAACATTTGCTTTTATTACAATACTCATTTTTGAGTTGCAATAAAGATTGCGTTTCAAAAGCACTTTTTGATTGTATACCGAAAGAATTAAATTTATCCAAAACCGCATTTTTCTCTGGAGCAACTTCATTTAAAAGATGTATTAAATCCTCAGAAATTTCTTTTCCTTGACTTTTTGCGAAAGCAAACTGAAGTGGAATTATTGTATTTATAACAATCAAATCGATGAAAGATTTAGAAAGCGGTTTCTTTTTCTTCGGACTTTCTTTATCAAATTGATAATGACTTAACCAATATTCTGAAGCGGAAACTTGGAAAACTTCATAAATGTCTTTTAATGAATTTAAAGTGCTTATTTTAGAAAATAAATTTTGCTGACTATGGTATAAATTGGCCAATTGAGAAAGTCGTATCGTTGGAAAATTATCCGGACGATGCTTGAAAAACTGAACGGGCTCTATACAACTTTTCTCCATTTGATATTTGTGAAGCAAATATAAATACCTGAATTTTAAATCTTTAAAATAATTATCTTCCTTTTCTGAATCCAATAATCCTGAAGTTCCAAAAATCAAAGCTTCGAGATTCTCCACTTCAAAACTCTCTTTTCTAATTATCGAAAAGGGAATAAATTGGGCAATTTTAAAGAAGATTTCTCCATTCATATTTAAACCAAAATTCTTGGCTAAAAGACAAAACAAAACCGCTTCCCAATCTTGATTGGTTTGTTCCAATAAATTAAATATAGGCTGGGATTTTCTTTCTAAACGTTCAAAAAACAACCGCTCTTGCCAATTTTTAAAAGCAAATTCGTCAATCTCTTTCAGTTGCTTTTCACAAAAAATCCAAGATTTTGGAGCCATTAAAGATTGGTAATTTTCGACTGTTTCTTTATCAACATATTTTTTGAGCTCCAAAACTGGAATTTCAGTATTGTTGCTTCTAAAAATCTCAGTATCATGTTCCCAAACCACATGCAAAATTACGTTTTCATAACCTGTATCTTTTTCGTGATGATGCACATACCAATCTGAAGATTTAAGGTGAATTTCAACGTTTCCAGCCCATTTTTGATTTCCAATAATAATTTGGGCATTAAAAAAATCAGGACCCGCCAATTCAAGATATTGACCTACATTGATAATTGTAATTTCCTCATTATTGAACGTTTTTAAATTCAAGGTATCAAACTTCTTGAACTTCCAGAGGTAATGGAGGAAATCTTCTTTCATTTTAATATTTTAGATGAAAGACTAAAGTAATAAAAAAACAGAAATGAAAGAAATTTATTTCAATAAATACAATTTGGCACAAGCTCTAGCATCTGATAACGCTTCGTGATGATTTAATTGTATTTTCATTTCCCGGCAACAATCACTTAATTTAGTTGGTTTTAATCCTTTGGCTTTGTAGATTTTAACGGTACATTCCCAACGGGAAGCGATATTCAAATCCGCATAATCCAAACCATAAAGCGCCATTGATTTAGCCAAAACATTTCTGTCGAAACTCTCATTATGAGCTACAACAACCCTGTTTTGGAGACGTTTTTGAATTTCTGGATATACTTGTGCAAATGATTTTGCATGCACCGTATCACGCGGATAAATTCCATGTACTTGAATTGTAAAAGGAGAATATAGATTATTTGGTGGTTTGATTAAACTAACAAACTCATCTACAATTATTCCGTTTTCTACGGTAACAATACCTACGGAACAAGGATGGAATGCGGTTGCGGTTTCAAAATCTATAGCGGTGAAGGTCATTTATTCGTGTATTAGAAAACTAAAAACCACAAATTTAACGAATTTAATTCGTCAAATTTGTGGTTATAAAACTTTAATACTTGAAAATAGAACTATTATTTTATTGACCCAATAATATCATATTTAGTAATAATATGGTGATTTCCATTCTCTAATTCAACCAAAACCGCATCATTTTCTTTGGTAAATAATTTAGAAACTTCTTCTATTGCCGTTCCTAATTTTACGATTGGAAATGGTTTTCCCATAATTTCTTTAATGGGCCTGTCTGCTACATTTTTATCGGCAACATAACTTTGAAACAAATCACTTTCATCAACAGAGCCTACAAATCCTGTCACGTCAATTACCGGAATTTGAGAAATTTTGTATTTGCGCATTCTTTCTATTGCGTGTGAAACTAATTCTTCCGTGCGAACAACAATCAATGGTTTATCAATATGATCTTTGATTACATCTTCAGCTTTGGTTATATTTTCTTCTAGAAAACCGCGTTCCCGCATCCAATCATCATTGAACATTTTACCTACGTAACGACTTCCTGAATCATGGAATAAAACAACTACCACATCTTCCGGTTTGAAATGTTCTTTGAGTTGTAATAATCCTTTTACGGCTGCACCGGCTGAATTTCCTACAAATATTCCTTCTTCCAATGCAATTTTTCGAGTGTAAACCGCCGCATCTTTATCAGTTACTTTTGTAAAACCATCAATCAAAGAGAAGTCTACATTCTTTGGAAGAATGTCTTCTCCAATTCCTTCGGTTATATAAGAATAGATTTCATTTTCATCAAAAATTCCTGTTTCATGGTACTTTTTAAATACAGAACCATAGGTATCAATTCCCCAAATTTTAATATTGGGATTTTTCTCTTTTAAATATTTACCAACACCTGAAATCGTCCCTCCAGTTCCTACTCCCGATACAAAATGAGTGATTTTACCGCCAGTTTGTTCCCAAATTTCAGGTCCGGTTTGTTCATAATGCGCTAAAGAGTTGGATGGATTATCGTATTGGTTTACATACCAGGAATTAGGCGTTTCTTCTGCTAATCTTTTAGAAACTGAATAATACGATCGTGGATCTGTAGGTTCTACATCAGTTGGACAAACTACTACTTTTGCTCCTACGGCACGAAGAATATCCATTTTCTCTTTGGATTGTTTATCCGAAATCACGCAAATTAGCTTGTATCCCTTTACAATAGCCACTAAGGCTAATCCCATTCCTGTATTCCCGGAAGTTCCTTCGATAATAGTTCCTCCTGGTTTTAATCTTCCATCCGCTTCGGCATCTTCAATCATTTTAACGGCCATTCTGTCTTTTACGGAATTTCCCGGATTAAAAGTTTCTACTTTAGCAAGTACCAAAGCATCTATTCCAGCAACAACTTTATTTAGTTTTACTAATGGCGTGTTTCCTATTGTGCCTAATATATTTTCTGCGTAGTGCATTTGGAAAAAAGTTTAAGTTAAGGGTTCAAGATTTCAAGAGTCCAATGTACTCCACCAATCCTAACTTCAAGAAATAAAATTAGTGAATAATTATTATTTATTGCATTTCTTTTAACAAAGTACAAAATTAAACTGCTTTAAACCATAAACTTTAAACTTCTTTTAACTTAAATCTAATTGAAGAAATTCCAAACTAATCCAAAACGGATTGTTAAATCACGAGAAGGATTATTAGATGACGAATAGAAATTATTCCCTGATAAGGAAGAATTAAAATGCTCTACTTTTAAGTAAATTCTGGTTCTCTGGATCTTGGCATTAATAAAAAAATCAAAGTTTGGATAATTTCCAATTTCCTTTTTATTTTGAACGAAAAACTCACCAATTACCGGATTGTAATCATTGGCAAAATATTTTGTAAAATAATTAAACGAAACTCCTGTCTGCAAAAACAAAGCCTTCTTTTTAAAAAAATAACTCGAGTAATAGAAGGTGTTTCTCGTCACAATTTCAGGCACATTTAACACATTATCTTGCTGATATACTTTTTGATACAAAATAGTGTTGTCTAATGCAAATCTTCCAAATTTAAATTCTTTGTTTGCTTTTACTGACAAATAATTTATAGTATTCGCATATTGTGCAGGCGCAACGATTTGAGTACGCGCCAATATTTGCGCATCTGTTGACACATCATTAAAATACAAATGATCATTTAATATAGAAAACTGCAATGATGCATTAACCCATGGTGTAATAGCATTCATGTTAATTGAGTTTATTTTTTCATTCTTGAAATCATTTGACCAGTTGTATTGAATGTAACTACTTTGATAGAGATTATAATTATTATTCGGTAACTTATTTATGTTTTGATATTGAAAAGATAATTCTGTATCATCATTAAAATCATATTTCACCTTCGCGTCCAAATTTGATAAAGATTGATTGGTAACAGATCTTGAATACAAAAATTTACCGTTCCACTTATTTTTTTGGTATTCATACTGACCTCCTACATTATTTATGTTTTGACTTAAAGTGTTGCCAACCGTTTTATCATCAAAAATTAATATTTGGTTATAGTAATAATTAGATCTGAAATCATCCACAAAAAATTGAAATTTTCCCAGAGTTGTATTCTCATAAATCAACCCAGCTTTGTTGTACATTTTATTATAATGAGTCTGATCATTGATTCCATTATCTTTAAAAGAATCCCCAAATCTATCCACTATTGTTCCTCCTACAGTTGATGAAACAGTTTCCTGATTGTATTCAAAAAATTTATTTTCGTAATTAAATTGATGTGTTGCATATAAATTATTAGCGCCTTTATTCGCATTGATTCTAAAATTGTGGTCTAAAAAGATTCTTTTCCCTTTCAGAAATGATTTAGCATCTAAAAAATACACCTCAAATCGCTGTCTATTATTGTATTTTGGATCTCCACTTTCAAAATCACTAATGGTAGTAATTCCACCATTTTCTTCATTTAGAATATCTTGAGATGTGAAATGTGCATTAGAATAATAGCGTTTATTTTTAGTATTATAACTTACCGTAAATCTGAAATTTCCCGTGCTTGACAATTGATTGATGTATTCTCCCTGAGAGCGTAATCCTCTGTAGGCAATAGAAAAATTAAGATTTTCAGACGTATTTAAAGTAATAAATGCATCCGTTGATTGTCCCTTTTGAATAGTCGATTTAAAGTATAATTCAGTAACAGGAGTAGCTACAGAGCTGTATCGTATTTGGTTTGCTTCCAAAAAATTAAAATGCTTTGCTTTGAAACCAAATTCTGGCAGAGGTGAAAAATCCGTCAGACTATATTGCAACGTATTATACGTTTGACCTTCATTTGAAAAAGGTAAAAGTCCAAAAATGTCTTTTCGCAAATAATTATGGCTGTATTCTTTTTGAATAGTGAGTGAAGTATCGATATAAGTCGTATCGCGATCCAAGGTAATCACCCGATACATATCAATGGTAGCAACTGGTTGTTTTTTTTTATTTATTGAATCCGAGCTATTGTATTTACTCTCGAAGTCTAAATTTGCACTATTTTTTTTCTGAGAAAATAGTAAACTGGAGAATGATAAAAAAATAAAAAAAAAGAAAATTCTCATTTGAAAGTGGGTATAATTAGGCAATTATTTTTACAATTTTAATCAAGCAAAGGTAATTTATAAAAACATATAAATAAAAAAACACAGCATTTTATAGGATTGTTATAACAAATAGGTCCCTAACGGATTTTTACAACGAAAATTTTATAATATTTGTTCTTCAAAACAATACTATATGCTCGAAAACAATTTTTCGAAAATTATCCTCGAAAGCGGAACTGATGAAGCCGGTCGTGGCTGTCTTGCCGGTCCTGTTACTGCAGCAGCTGTAATATTACCATTTGATTTTAAGAATACAATCCTGAATGACAGTAAACAACTATCCGAAAAAGCCAGAGAAAAGTTAAGGCCCATCATTGAACAACAAGCCATTACGTTTGCAGTAGTCCATTTAGAGCCAACAGAAATTGATGAAATAAATATTTTAAATGCTTCAATGAAAGGAATGCAGGAATGTGTTTTGAAATTAAATCCAACTCCGGAATTTATTATTGTTGATGGAAACAGATCGTTGAACGCAAAATTGGGATTAAAAAACAATTTTGGAAAACAATTTTCTAAAACTGAAATCGAATTATTAAAAGCAATTCCCAATGCAAGCATTATAAAAGGAGATGCAAAATTCATGAGTATTGCTGCGGCTTCCGTATTAGCAAAAACCTATCGGGATGACTATATGAATCGCATTCACGAGGAGTTCCCCATGTACAATTGGAAACAAAACAAAGGCTACCCTACCAAAGAACACCGTGAAGCGATTCGGAAATATGGGGTTACAAAATACCACCGAATGACATTCCGATTGTTGCCAGAACAATTGAAATTAGACATTTAGATTTATTTTAATACACACCCCTAACCCCTCTCAAGAGGGGAATTATGCCCTGCTGACATGAAACATTTAGCTTTTATAACAAAATCCGAGACGTTTTTATATTTTATTTGAGGTTGTTTTAAAATTTATCAGATGTCGTTTAGCAAAACATTTCTTTTACGCACTCCTAACTCCCCTCTTGAGAGGGGCTGGGGGTGTGTCTTACGTTTTTTATTCAAATTTAGATTCAAATAAATCAGCAAAATGCTTTAGGATTTTATCTTTAACTTCAGCTTCATCCACTTTTTCGACGCCTAATTCCACATGTAAAGAAGTTACTGCTTTACCACGAATCCCACACGGAATAATATTGTCAAAATAACCCAAATCAGCATTTACGTTTAATGCAAATCCGTGCATAGTTACCCAGCGAGAAGCGCGCACGCCCATAGCACAAATTTTTCTAGCAAATGGAGTTCCTGCGCCTAACCAAACACCGGTTTCACCTTCGCTTCTGCCACAAGAAATTCCATATTCCTGTAAGGTTAGGATAATGGCTTCTTCCAGAAAACGCAAGTATTTATGAATATCAGTAAAAAAATTTTCTAAATCTATAATTGGATAACCCACAATTTGTCCAGGTCCGTGATAGGTAATATCACCACCACGATTGATTTTGTAGAAAGTCGCCCCTTTGGCTTGGAGTTGTTTTTCGGATAAAAGCAAATTACTTAAATCGCCACTTTTACCTAAAGTATAAACGTGAGGATGTTCCACAAAAAGGAAATAATTTGGCGTTTGCAAATTCGTTTCTTCTCTCCTATTTTTGATTTTTAAGTCTACAATTCCTTTGAATAATTCTTCTTGATATTCCCAAGTTTCCTTGTAATCTTTGTTTCCTAAATCTTGAAGTTGGATGGTTTTGTTCATTTGTCATTGCGAGGAACGAAGCAATCCTATTCTGTTCCCTTATTTTTGATTGGCAAAGGTACAAAGTTTTCAAGAATGAATAATACAGTGTTCCCTTACATCTTTTAGTTTAAAACTTTTACTCCAAAATCACTTCTAAATTCGTGCTTTCGGGGTTTTGTAAACAATCAGATATCCGAAATTGTAATTCTAATGATTTTTCATCTTCGCTTATTTTTGCATTTGCATTTGATACTGATTTTATTTTTCGAGGGAAATGATATTTTAAAATATAAGGTTGGTTAATTTTCAATTCTGAATAACGGTTTTTCAATTCTGAAATTTTTTCTTGCTGTTTTTTAAATTCAACTTCATCTGTAATTTTCACTGTTCTTTTAAAAAGACTTCCGTCAAAAGTGTAGCTGACTTTATAATAATGCTCTTCGGCAGTCAAGGCGTAATTATATACCAAATCAGCCGCATATTCCTGAGTTTTGTACAAATCCGGAACTGCTGAAATTTTATCAAAGTTTTGATTGATTTTTGTTCGAAATTCTTTCTCATAGGAACTTTCTTTGATATGAACGTTTACGGTTGCATATTTTTGAAGAATAGCTTTTTCGGATGCTGGAAGTTTTGAGAACGTTTCTGCATATTTAGTTATAAAATCCTTGAAAATGTAAGTTGTATCTTCGAATTTTTCTTCTTTCAAATAGTTTTCACCTGCTAATTGCATGTAACTGTGTTCGTCGCGAAGTGATTCGGTTTCTATTGTTCCCGATCCGTCTTGGTTTAAATAGATGGTTTCGGTGATTTGGCAACTTGAAACGAGTAGTACTAAAAGCAGAAAGAAGTAAATTTTATTTTTCAATTTTTTTGATTTTGAATCGTTATTTTTTACCAAATGTAAAACAATAACTACAATCCATAGCCCAGATTACATTGGAAATCCTTTTTATTTTTGCTGCCAAAAATAAAAAGATTATAACGGAAAGCTGGAAATAGCTCCAAAAAACGGTTAGCACTTTGCTACTTTGCTACTTATACAGTATCTTTGCGCTCTTAAAATCAGAACATAATGGCATTATCCGAACAAGAAATATTACGTAGAGAAGCACTTACCGAATTACGCAATTTAGGCATTGAGCCTTATCCAGCAGCCGAATTTATCACCACCGCTTATTCCAGCGAAATCCTAGCTGATTTCGAGAAGTACGAAGGAAAAGAAGTTGTTTTAGCAGGACGTTTGATGGGTAAGCGTATCATGGGAAAGGCCTCATTTGCGGAATTGAAGGATGCTGAAGGACGTATTCAAGTATATGTTTCAAGAGATGATATTTCGACTGATGAGGGAAAAACAATGTACAATGTGGTTTTCAAAAAACTATTGGATATTGGCGATTTTATTGGGATTCGCGGAACGGTTTTCAAAACGCAAGTAGGTGAAATCTCAGTTCATGTGTATGGATTGACCGTTTTAGCCAAATCTTTAAAACCGCTTCCTGTGGTAAAAACGGATGCTGACGGAAAAACACATGATGCTTTTGCTGATCCTGAGCAAAGATACCGTCGTCGTTATGTGGATTTAACGGTGAACGATCACGTAAAAGAAACGTTTATCAAAAGAACTAAATTGTTCAATTCGATGCGTTCTTTCTTTAATGATAAAGGATATCTTGAAGTTGAAACTCCAGTTTTACAACCAATTCCTGGTGGAGCTGCAGCACGTCCTTTTATCACGCACCACAACTCGCTTGATATGCCTTTATACATGCGTATTGCAAACGAATTGTACTTAAAAAGATTGATTGTTGGTGGTTTTGATGGTGTTTATGAGTTTTCAAAAAACTTCCGTAACGAAGGAATGGACCGAACACATAATCCAGAGTTTACTGCCATGGAAATATATGTAGCCTACAAAGACTACAACTGGATGATGAATTTCACCGAAAACTTGTTGGAACATTGTGCTATTGGTGTAAACGGAACTTCAGAAGCGACTTTTGGAGAACATACCGTGAACTTCAAAGCGCCTTATGCAAGAGTTACAATGACAGATTCTATCAAACATTTTACTGGTTTTGATATTTCAGGAAAAAATGAAGCGGAATTATTTGAAGCTGCACGAGGAATGGGAATTGACGTGGATGCCACAATGGGTAAAGGAAAATTGATTGATGAGATTTTTGGTGCTAAATGCGAAGGAAATTATATTCAGCCAACATTTATCACAGATTATCCAAAAGAAATGTCTCCACTATGCAAACAACATCGTGACAATCCAGAATTGACAGAACGTTTTGAATTAATGGTTTGTGGTAAAGAAGTAGCAAATGCTTATTCTGAATTGAATGACCCAATTGACCAAAGAGAACGTTTTGAAGACCAAATGAGATTGGCTGAAAAAGGAGATGATGAAGCCACTGGAATAATTGACGAAGATTTCCTTAGAGCGTTAGAATACGGAATGCCTCCAACATCTGGATTAGGAATCGGGATGGACCGTTTGATGATGTTCTTGACTAATAATGCTTCTATTCAAGAAGTGTTGTTATTCCCACAAATGAGACCAGAGAAAAAGCAAGTTCAAATTGAATTGTTGGACGAAGAGAAACTTATCATTGCTCTTTTGAAAACTAATGACAGCAAAATGGATTTAGGGCTATTAAAAGTAAAATCAGACTTAAGCGGAAAGAAATGGGATGCTGCCATGAAAGGCTTGGCTAAACATGGTTTAGTGAAAGTAGCTTTAGTAGGAGATAATAAAATTGTGGAATTGGCTGAATAGTTTATTCCGTTTGATTATATAAAAAAGGAGCTTCAATCGAAGCTCCTTTTCTGTTATTATAAAGTATAATTCAAATTGACACTCCAACGGTAATTG
>JBJOQF010000218.1:0-8367 GCA_046050185.1 Bacteroidota bacterium | reverse complement strand
TTTTTTTATTATATTTGTTAAAACAAAAACACAATTTATGTACGAATTTATTCAAAAATTTCATTCTGGCTGGGCTTATTTAGCGCTTTTATTATTAGTGGTTGCAGTTGTTAATTCCTTTATAGGAATGTCTTCTAAAAAAGAATTCACATCAAAAGATAGAAAAATAGCATTATTAGGTCTTATAGGAACCCACACACAATTATTGATTGGTTTAATTTTATATTTTGTTTCCCCATTAGGGTTTGCTTCATTAGGACAAATGTCAGATAAAGCGTTGCGTTTAACTTCATTGGAACATCCGCTAATAAATATTATTGCAATTACTTTGATTACAATGGGATGGTCAAAACATAAAAAACTAACTACTAGCGAGTCAAAATTCAAAACGTTTTCTATTTTTTATGGCCTGGGATTATTGCTTATTCTAAGTAGAATTCCATGGAAAATGTGGTTTTAAAAATCAATTAAAGCTCTAGAAATAGAGCTTTTTTTATCTGGGTATAGTTTTTGTAAAATAGATTTAACTAAAAAGACATAAATGAAAAAATCAATAACATTATTTTTTTTGCTGGCAATTATTGGCTTAGTTAGCAGTCAAAGTTCAATCTCAGAAAAACAAAAAGCTACAATTCAAAAAGACACTCTCAAAAAGACTAAAGTAGCAGTTGAACAGCAAGAGAATAAATTAGACTCTTTAATTATTTCATCAGGAAAGTTCAAAATCTATAAAAAAGAGGCGCATGCATCCTATTATGCGGATAAATTTAATGGAAAAAGAACCACAAGCGGCAAAAAATTTGACAACAATAAATATACTGCAGCACACAAAAAACTCCCTTTTGGAACAAAAGTAAAAGTAACGAATGAAGCTAATGGTAAATCAGTAATTGTAGAAATTACCGATAGAGGCCCATTTGTTAGATCAAGAGAAATAGACTTGTCAAAAAGAGCTTTTAAGGATATTGCTTCACGTAAAGATGATGGAGGGATGAAGGTGACAATAGCTGTATTGAATAATTAAATCACCAGTTTTTGTAAGGATTATTGCTTAAGTAGGAATTGTAATAACGCTTGTCATGAGTAACTTCTTCACCTAACCAGTTCGGTTTTTCAAAAGTCTCTGTTTCAGAGTCAAGTTCAATCTCAGCAATAATCAATCCTTCATTATCACCATAAAACACATCAATTTCATAAACATGATTGCCTGATTTAACTTCAAATCGAGTTTTATCGATAACACCTTTTTCACATAAAAGAAGTAATTTTTTAGCTTCTTCAACAGAAATTTCTTTTTCCCACTCAAAACGGGACAATCCTGATTCATTTGAAATCCCTTTTATAGTCAAAAAACCCTTCTCTCCTTTTATACGAACGCGAACAGTACGTTCTGGAACTGAACTTAAGTAGCCTTGTGCAATATGATTTTGAGTGAAAGCGGCTGTCTTGAACGAATCGTTTTTAACCAAAAATTTTCTTTCTATTTCAATCATTTTAACGTTGAATCTTAGATTTCAAGCTGTGTGCTAATTAGTAATTTCAAATATATCAAATATTTTTAATTACAATTGGTTTCATTTAATATAAAACGTGCATAAATTTGTGTCATGTCCGAAATAATTCCAAATAGAAAAATTATACATGTCGACATGGATGCATTTTATGCTTCGGTGGAGCAAATGGATAATCCTGCATTGCGAGGAAAGCCTATTGCCGTAGGAGGTTCTGAAAACCGTGGTGTTGTTGCGGCGGCGAGTTATGAAGCTAGAAAATTTGGTGTTCGTAGTGCTATAAGCGGTGTTATGGCTAAGAAAAATTGTCCTGAACTCATTTTTGTAAGACCACGATTTGATAGATACAAGGAGATTTCGACTAAGATTCATAAAATTTTTTATGAGTACACGGATTTGGTGGAGCCATTATCACTCGATGAGGCCTATTTAGATGTAACCAATAACAAAAAAGGGAATCCTAGCGCTACTTTATTGGCACAGGAAATAAGACAGCGCATTTTTAATGAAGTGGGCTTGACAGCATCTGCAGGTATATCGGTCAATAAGTTTGTGGCTAAAATTGCCAGTGATTATAATAAACCTAACGGACAAAAAACGGTCAATCCAAATGAAGTCATTTTATTTCTGGAAGAATTACCCATTCGGAAATTTTATGGTGTTGGAAAAGTCACCACCGAAAAAATGTATCAACTCGGAATTTTTACCGGAGTAGAATTAAAAAGTAAATCATTAGAGTTTTTGGAGAAACATTTCGGTAAATCAGGAAGTTTCTATTATAATGTTGTGAGAGGGATTCATAATAGCGAAGTGAAATCAAATCGAATTACAAAATCAGTTGCAGCTGAACATACTTTTGATGTTAATCTTTCTTCTGAAATTTATATGTTAGAGCAACTTGAGAATATTGCAAATGCATTAGAAAGAAGATTAAAAAAACACAATGTTGCAGGAAAAACAATCACATTAAAGATTAAATATAGTGATTTCACACAGCAGACCCGAAGCAAGACGTTGCCTTATTTTATTTCTGATAAAGCTTTGATTTTAGAAGTAGTAAAAGAACTGTTGTATCAAGAACGGATGAAAGATTCCGTCCGTTTACTTGGAATTTCATTAAGTAATTTAAATACTGAAGAAAAGAAATTTGTTGTAGTACAGTTAAAATTTGATTTTTAATAGGTTCGTTCAACAATGGTTAAAGTCCAAAATTTATGGTTTTATTTTTATAAATAAATTTGTATAAGTAATTTAATTACTATACTTATTTAAGTATAAAAAGCAGTAGTTTTTGGGTTTTCAATTTGAAAGGAGAGCGAAGTTATTATATGTTTTGAGACAAGTGGTATAAAACCATAAACCCTTTCTAATTTAGAAAGGGTTTATGGTTTTATACTTTTTATTTTTAATTTATCTTCTACTGTTTAGTTTAGAAAGTAGTCGTAAAAACTCAATGTACAACCAAACCAGTGTAATCATTAATCCCATGGCGCCATACCATTCCATGTATTTTGGCATTTTTTGTTCTGTTCCTTTTTCGATTCTGTCAAAATCCAAAAATAGATTTAAGGCAGCAATAACTATTACAAAAACACTGATTCCTATACTCATCATTGAGCTGCCATAATGAACAGGCACAAAGCTGGTAAACATAGAAAACAACCAAGATATTAGATAATAAGTGGCAATGGCAAGTGTTGCAGCCACAACAACTGATTTGAACTGCTCTGTTACTTTTACGATTTTATATTTATACAGTCCTAAACAAACAGCAAAAGTTACAAATGTAGCTCCAACGGCCTGAATCACTATTCCAGGATACATAGTTTCAAATATTGCTGAAATTCCACCTATAAATAATCCTTCGAATAAAGCATAACCAGGAGCCAGATATGGAGAATATTGTGGTTTGAAAGCAGAAATCACTACTAGAATAAGTCCTACAATAGCGCCGCCAATTGCCGGAACCATTGGGTTTATTCCATTAAATGCTAACGACCAAATTACAGTTGCTGAAGCTGTAAGAAGCAAAAATAGAATTAAACTCTTGTTGATTGTTCCAGACAAAGTCATTTCTTGGTTGAAATCAATTAGAGTTGCCTGATGAACTTCGTCTTTTCTTGAAACTGCTGTTGACGAAAAAGTTTTATTATTTAAAAATGGATTTTTCGAATTGAAACTCATAATTAGTAAGATTTTTTGTTCCTCAAATATAAATTTTATTTTATAGAAGAATGTTTAATTATTCTTAATTTTTTTGAATGAAAAATAGATTATATTATTTATTTTTTTTAAAATTAAGCAAAAAAAATCCGTCTAGTTTGATAACAGGACGGATTTAATATATTCAAATAATTGAAATTATTCTATTTCAGAAACTCTTAAGGTGTTAACCATTCCTTTATCTTTAATAGGCATTGCTGCTAAATTGATAAGGAAATCTCCTTTTTGTACAAAACCTTTTTGTTTTACAATTTCGTTTATGTCGGTTACAGTATCATCTGTACTTACATCTTTGGTATACATGAAAGATTTTACACCCCAAAGTAAATTAAGTTGTGTAAGGATTCTTTTATTAGATGTAAAAACTAAAATATGTGCATTTGGTCTCCAAGCCGAAATTTGGAAAGCAGTATAACCACTATTAGTCAATGTACAGATAGCTTTTGCTTTTATAACATTAGCCATAGTTGCTGCATGGTGACAAATTGTTTTTGTAATAAAACGTTTTGTTTTAATTTGTGGTGTATTTTGTGGAACTTGGATAAGCGGAGAATCTTCAACTGCTTCAATGATTTGAGTCATTTTTTGGATTACTTGAACAGGGTAATTTCCTGTAGCAGTTTCGCCAGAAAGCATTACAGCATCAGCACCATCCATAACTGAGTTAGCTACGTCATTCACCTCTGCACGTGTTGGCGTAAGAGAAGTAATCATTGTTTCCATCATTTGTGTTGCAACGATAACTGGGATACGAGCTGTTTTTGCTCTGCGAATTAATCCTTTTTGAACCAAAGGTACTTCATGAGCAGGAAGTTCAACTCCTAAATCTCCACGAGCAACCATCAAAGCATCACAATAGGCAACAATTTTATCAATATTTTCTAATGCTTCCGGCATTTCTATTTTGGCAACAATTGGAATTTTATACTGTGAATGTTCAGCAATTAATTCCTGTAAGTCTTGTAAATCTCTTGGTGTTTTTACAAAAGATAATGCAATCCAATCTACATTTTGGCCAATAGCAAAAATAGCATCTGCAATATCTTTCTCAGTCATCGCAGGAAGAGATATTTTTGTATTTGGTAAATTTACTCCTTTTTTAGATTTCAATTCACCACCTTGAATAACTCTAGCTATAACCTCTGATTTTTTATCGGTCTCAACGATTTCGAAAATAAGTTTACCATCATCAAGCAAAATTCTTTCCCCAGGATTTACATCATTTGGAAAGTTTTGGTATTTCATGAATACTTTTTTTGCAGTTCCAAGGATGTCTTCGGCTGTAGTAAATGTAATTAAGTCTCCGTCATGTACTACAACTCCTTCTTCCATAACTCCAACACGAAGTTTAGGTCCTTGTAAATCCGCTAGTATTGCAGTTGTGTAGCCAAACTCTTCGTTTAGGCCTCGTATCAGATTTATTCTTTCTTTTACATCTTCGTAGTCAGCATGTGAAAAATTCACTCTAAAAACATTTACACCTGCATCAATCATGTCTTTAATGATTTCTCTTGTACTACATGCAGGCCCAAGTGTGGCTACAATTTTAGTTTTTTTGTTTGTAAGCATTGGTATTAAAAAATTAAATTGTTTTTTGATTTGATTTGATTTATATCTACGGTATAAAGTGTAGATATGCTATCGATTTTATTTAATATAGTTTGTATTGTTGATACGCTCTTTGTATCTTCAATATTCTCTATTTTTAAGAAATAATCTACTTTTTTAAACTCAGGAAGTAAAAAGACTTTTGTTGAGACTTCCATTGTAACATTTGAAAATAAATTGTGGCTAATTCCCTTTTTTTGTTGAACTACCTCATTTTTATTTTGAATCAAATTCCAAGTGATTGCTTTTTCATGATCATAATAATAGAATCTTGAAAAATTTGTTTCTCCTTCTTTTATATTAATTTGAATTTCATTCTTGCTTTTACTTAAATTTATTGGCAATAATTGATTAATAAAAAAAGCCAATCTATAGTCTTCTAATGAAGTATGTATTGCAATTAAATAATAATCTATTTCGTCAAATTCTCCAAGATCTAGTTTATGAATAGCCATTTCATGAAAAAATAAGTTGTAAATATAGTATTTCTATCGAAGTTCTAACCTATGTATATAGGATGTTTTTGTTAAATTATCAACGAAAACGTTATAGGTTTAGGAAAATGATGTTATTTTCTCTTCATTTTTTCTTGAAATGCAAAATAAGCGCGTTGGGATGCTTTTTCTTCTGCCTTCTTTTTAGAAGTTGCTCTTGCTTTTGCAATTACTTTGTCATCAATACTGAGTTTAACTCCAAACAAGCGTTGTCCATCTATTGCATTGTCTTCAAAAATATCATAATGAAATATTTTCTTCTCTTTTTGACACCATTCTATAATTAAGCTTTTATAACTGATTACTTTTCCTTCTAGCCGGGCTATATCTACATAGGGAGTGACAACTCTTTTCTGAATGAATTTTTCGCAGTACACATAGCCTTTATCTAAGTATATTGCTCCAACTAACGATTCAAAGATATTACCATGTATGTTTTCTCCAAAATGTTGTAACGGCACTTTACTTTCTATATACTGAACCAGATTTAATTCCTTTCCTAATTCGTTCAAATGTTCTCTGCTCACAATTTTTGAACGCATTTTTGTTAAATAACCTTCATCTCCAGCGGGAGCTTTATTGAATAAATGAGCTGCAATTACGGCACTTAACATAGCATCGCCCAAGAATTCTAGTCGTTCGTAGTTGATGGGATTTCCTAAAACGTCAAGTCGATTTGATGAACGGTGTGTGAAGGCTTTTTTATAGAAATCTAAATTGTTAGGGTTAAATCCTAAAATTTTTTGAATAGAATCAAAAAAAATCCCGTCTTCAAGAGAACGGGATTTTGAAAATATTTTTCTAATTATACGCATATAATTTAGATATCTAGTTTTTTTACTAATACACAAGCATTGTGTCCTCCAAAACCAAAAGTATTACTCATAACAACATTCATTTCTCTCTTTTGAGGAACATTGAAAGTAAAATTCAATTTACTATCAATACTTTCATCATTAGTAAAATGATTTATAGTAGGAGGTACTATTCCATATTTCATTGAAAGAATTGAGGAAATAGTTTCAATGGCTCCAGCAGCACCAAGTAAATGCCCTGTCATTGATTTTGTTGAATTCAAATTCATAGTGTAAGCATGTTCGCCAAAAACATGCAGGATGGCTTTAGATTCTGCCATGTCGCCAAGGGGAGTTGATGTTCCGTGCATGTTTACACCATCAACATCGCTTGCTTGTAAACCTGCATCTCTCAAGCAATTCAACATTACATTTTTAGCGCCTAATCCTTCAGGATGAGGAGCTGTAATATGATGTGCATCTGCTGACATTCCTCCGCCGCCTATTTCGCAATAAATTTTTGCGCCACGAGCTATAGCATGTTCGTATTCTTCAAGGATGAGTGCGCCGGCTCCTTCACCTAGAATAAATCCATCTCGGTCTTTATCCATTGGTCTAGATGCAGTTTTTGGATCATCATTTCTTGTTGATAAAGCATGCATCGCATTAAATCCACCCATTCCCGCAATAGTTACCGCAGCTTCAGAACCACCTGTAACCATAGCATCTGCATGACCTAATCTAATATAATTGAAAGCATCAATAATAGCATTTGTAGAAGAAGCACAAGCGGATACGGTTGCGAAATTTGGACCTCTAAATCCATATTTTATAGAAATATGACCACAAGCGATATCTGAAATCATTTTTGGTATAAAGAATGGATTAAATTTTGGAGTGCCATCACCGGCTGCATAGTTCAACATTTCTATTTGAAAAGTTTCTAATCCGCCAATTCCAGATCCCCAAATAACACCGACTCTATCTTTATCTAATTTTTCGAAATTAAAACCGGCATCAAGTACAGCTTCATCAGATGAAACCATAGCATATTGAGCATAGCGGTCCATTTTTCTGGCTTCTTTCCTGTCTAAGAAATCTTCAGCATTAAAATTTTTCAATTCGCATGCAAATTGAGTTTTAAATTTTGAAGCATCAAAATAAGTTATTGGTGCTGCTCCACTAACACCGTTAATGAGGCCGTTCCAATACTCTTCAATGTTATTTCCTATAGGAGTAAGAGCACCTAAACCTGTTACAACAACTCTTCTTAATACCATAAATTCTTTATTTTGTTATCTTTAAACAAATAAAACCCATGCTTTTTTCTATGTATTATTTTTACAAAAGAGCTATGGGTATTACAATAAATATGTTTTTGATTGAAAATCAATCTTGAATTCAATTTAAAAAAAATAATAACACCCGTTAGCAGTATTGCAAACGGGTGTGTAATTTATTATTTTTTAGCTTCCTCGATATAAGAGATTGCTTGACCTACAGTAGCGATGTTTTCTGCTTGATCGTCTGGAATTTGAATGTCAAATTCTTTTTCGAATTCCATAATAAGCTCAACGGTGTCCAATGAGTCAGCTCCTAAATCATTAGTGAAGCTTGCTTCTGTTACAACTTCGTTTTCGTCAACACCTAATTTGTCTACGATAATCGCTTTTACTCTTGATGCAATGTCTGACATAATCTTTAATTTTAGAATTTAATTTGTTGGCAAAAATAAAA
>JBJOQF010000217.1:0-6075 GCA_046050185.1 Bacteroidota bacterium | reverse complement strand
ACCTATTGCAGACAGTCATTGGGATTCCTATTTTGGAATGTTTGCAGACAAGTATGGAATACAATGGATGATAGATTTTGACCCAAAATATAAAGGCCAAATTTAACCGAAAAAATCCACTAGTACTCCTTTCTCTAGATTCTCTGTCTATTTAAATTAAAAACAAAGGATAGCGTTTGTAACGCGGATAACTACAACAAAAGTGGCTTTTAAAAATATACCTCTGATTTTTATATTACTGCTTTCTTAAAAACTAAATGACGCCCACTATGCCTAACAACGAGCACCATCAAAAACAAAAAATTAAACCGTGATTAAACTTATTTTGCTAGATTTGTGTTAGTTGCAACTAAGAATGGGTAATTAGACATATAACAAACAGTCAAAAAAATAAAAATGGCAAATCAAAATTTCAACATCACTTTTTTGGTAGACCAAACACCAAGTGAAGTTTTTAACGCAATTAATAATGTTCGTGGTTGGTGGTCAGAAGAATTAGAAGGCAGTTCAGAAATACTGAATGATGAATTTATTTATCGCCACGGAGACTTTCACTACTCAAAGCATAAATTGACAGAAGTAATTCCAAATGAAAAAGTAGTTTGGCTTACATTAGACAGCAAACTAACCTTTGTAGAAAAGCAAGACGAATGGAATGGAACAAAGATGGTATTTGAAATTTCAAAGCAAGACAACAAAACCAAATTGAACATTACTCATTTTGGTTTAGTCCCTGACTTTCAATGTTATGATGGTTGCTCAAAAGGCTGGACACATTACTTAAAAAACAGTTTATTGCCATTAATTACAACAGGAAAAGGCAAAGCAAACCTAAAAAAATAATTTACAGAAATGAACACAATTGGATATTTTGAAATACAAACTTCTAACCCAAAAAGAGACATAGAGTTTTACAAAAATATTTTTGATTGGACATTTGTAAGAGAACACAATGTTCCGATTGAATATTACAGAATTGAAACAAACAGTATCAATGGCGGACTTTTAATCAGACCCTCAAAAATACCACCAACAGAATTTGGCACTAATGCTTTTACTTGCTCTATTCAAGTTGAAAACTTTGACGAAATCGAAAAAAAAATAATTTCAAATGGCGGTAAAATTGCAATGCCAAAATTTGTAATTCCTACACGTTGTTGGCAAGGATATTTTATAGATTTAGACAACAACGTATTTGGTATTTTTGAAGTGGACAAAAATGCAAAATAAAACAATGAATCCACAATATAATTGATTTGCTTACGTAGAAATCCTTTCTGTGTCCATTCTAATTTTCCGTTTAGCCCATGTCTGGAACGTTGGGTTAAACATTACAATATGAAAAAATAAATAAAAATCTCCATAATTATTCTAATCTCTTTTGAATGTTTATTGACACTATTTTTTATAAAAAACCACTATATTAATTTTATTTCATAATATACTGATTTTCAGTTGTTAAAATCAAAAATAATTTTTAATTTAGCTTTATAAAGGACTTCGTATTTTAGAATCCTACTTATCCCCAAAATCTGATCATTTTTTACAAGTTAGTTAGAAATATCAATTCAACTGACGCATCGATTAAATCAATTGTTTAAAAAATAATGGGTGTTAACTCCTATTGAATTTTTTGAATCATTTTGAGCATTTCCATTTTTCAATACCCCATACCCCAATTTCATTTTAATCTGTTTTGTAGTAATGACATAAAAATATTAACCGCATAGGATTTGTGTTCTATGTTTCTAACTAAGCTATAAATACATAAACCGCTACGTTATGGATACCTTTAAAGACCATATAAGTAATAAACCAAAACAGATTAGCTGGTTATCCATTGTACTCGTGGCAACACTGCTTGCACTATTGTTTTGGGTTATGTATCAATTTAAAGGCGAACAACGATTTGCTGACGTAAAATTTTTTGGAAAAGGAAATGCAATTAACTTTTCAAAAAATTATGGCTATGTTCAATTTCCTTCGAATGAAAAAAATTACGGAGCTCTTCTCACCGAAAAAGGAGATGTTTTGGGATTTAATGGTCTCATCATTTCTTTTAATGAGACAACGAATGATTCTTTGAAAATTGATGATTCCGGTGATTCTTTAGTTTTTGTAAACGGAAAAGTAAACACCATCATTGTAACAGAAAAAGCAAATCTGATTCCTTGGTTTAAAAAAATGAGAACAAGAACTATTGACAACTTGGAAACCATCGATTTTAGATCAAAAATTCCTGTAAGTTACATTTCTTATTTAAAAAAAATAGCAGACTTAAAACCCAATACCGCTTTGACTTTTGAAGAAAATGACTCAAAAATTACAATTGAAGATTACATCAAAAAAGCCGATTTCTTTAAACCTTATTTTATAAGAGCATCTTTAAAACAAAATCAATTACCACTATTGGCACATTGGAAAACTACTGAATCCCTGCATCTAAATATATTAGATACTGCTGTGACAAAATCTTTGCCCGCGATGCCGGTATTAAAACAATGCATTATTAACGGAAGTGACACTAAATATATAAATGCTTCCTTTTTTAATAAAAATAAGCAATTGGAAAATATAAGTTTGTTTGCTTGTATGCCTAATTATATGCTCTTACAATCATTGAAAAACCTGAAACAACTTACCATCACTAATTTTGACTGCAAAGGGGATTTGGCTGTATTGAAAAACAAATTTCCCAAACTTTCGGTGTTGATTGTATCAGGCCTTTTTACCAATATTCATGTATTAGGTGATTATAAAAATATCAAGTGGCTGGGACTCCCTGAAAACACCTCCCAAAAACAGTTTGATCGTATAACTGCGCAATTATTTAATTTACAAGTACTGGAACTAAAAGGAAGTAATTTCGTAAAAAGCTTAAACAAATTACAACAATTACCTAATCTCAGGGGACTTGTAATAACAGACACGGTTACAGACAAACAATCGCTTTATGCATTGAAAGAATTGAGATATCTGTCAGTACCCGAAAAAAATAAAGCAGACAGTTCCTATGTACAAACTCTGAAAATGAGTTTACCGGGCTCTATTATAGTTCCTAATACCGGAGCTTGTATGGGTTCAGGCTGGTTGCTTTTATTAGTGCCTACTGTATTTTTATTCAGTTTAGTTTTTCCAAGAAAATTATTGAAGAAATCATTTAAAAGAAACAAAAAAAATGGAACGTTCAGACCAAACAAAAGCGATACCCAGACGAACCAAAAAAGCAGTGCTTGATGCTGTCGTTTGCAGTACTGAAATCATGGTATTTGCCTATTTAGTTACCTACCCTTTCCCATTTAAAGCAATAGCTTTTATTCCTTTGGTAATGGTAGCTTTTATCATCAGTCGTGATATCGATTCCCTATCAATAACATTCAAGCTTTTATTTAGGAATCTTTTTTCTCTAAAAATGCTTATACAAATTGTTATTGGTCTTGAACTGGGTATTATAGCTGCAATTTATTACCGAGGTAATCTGGGAATGTCTATTCTACCTGCAGTAATAAGGCCGTTTGTATTAGTGGCAGTAAGTGTTGCTATCATCGAGGAATTAGTTTTTCGTGGTTTCGTACAAAGTCAAATCAGTAAGTTAAATACGGATTTTGCTGTGGTATTTGCCGCCTTTGCGCATGCATCTTACAAAGCCTGTTTATTTCTTTCGCCTGTGGCCATACATCAACAAAATATTATAACGTTTTTTATATGGTCCTTTTCTGCTTATATCGTGCTTGGTTTTTTAAAGCATTATTCAAGAAGCCTCGTACCGGTTATTATAGCGCATGCTATTTTCGATTTAGTTGTTTATGCTGAAGTCCTGCAAGCGCCATGGTGGGTGTGGTAATTTATGAAACTAAATGATACTATTTAGCAAATAGTAAATTACTGATTGAGATTCTTGAATAGAATTATTTTTCAATTTATCATAAACTAAAGCTTATGTGTTTTTCAGCTAATGCGAGTTTTGGAGCAGGTATTGTTCTTGCAGTGATAAGTATTGCGGCAATAAAAAAAGTACAAAAACCTTCCCAAATTTATTTTGCCAGTATTCCGATTATTTTTTGTGTACAACAAATTTCAGAAGGCTTTTTATGGTTAGCATTAACCAAACCTTTTTTCGCTCCGTTACAACAAGTCACAACTTACACCTTTTTATTTTTTGCACAAGTGATTTGGCCCTTATGGATTCCTTTTGCTTCATTGAAGCTTAAAAAAGAAGAGGAAAATGTACTTTTTCAATGGGTATTGGTTGTAATAGGACTATCAGTAGCTTTATATCTTGGATATTGTTTGATTACTTATTCTGTTGAAGCTAAAATCATTGGACGCCATATCTCTTATTTACAAGAATATCCAATAGTATTTGGTTCATATGGAGACCTGCTTTACATTATTGCAACTGTTGCTCCCCCGCTATTCTCAGAGATTAAAAAAATGTGGCTTTTAAGTATTTCTATTGTGATTTCTTATATTATTACAACTATTTTATATGTTGATTATATCGTTTCGGTTTGGTGTTTCTTTTCTTCAATTATTAGTATATCTGTACTAATTGTTATGGATGAAATTAAAAACCCGAGTAAAAAATATTCCAAATACTATTCCAGATACTATTATAATAATCATAATAAAAGTCCAAATGTTTAAAATCTAAAATTTAGATTTATGATAATTTATTCTTCAAGTTTTCCTTCACACTGTCAAACCATTCATTTCTAAGAATACTCAAAATAATACTGTCTCTACGTAAGTTATTCCCTAAAGTGGGCATGTGATTTCGCATGACGCCTTCTACTGTGCATCCAATACTTTTCATGGCTGCAATACTTCGCTGGTTGTTATTATCTGCACGAAATTCTACGCGTTCCATTCCAAGGGCTTCGAAAGCAAACTCTAACAACAAAAATTTACAACGCTTATTGAGTCCGGTTCCCCGAAAATCTTTGCCGTACCAAGTATAGCCCAATTGCAGGGTTTTGAATGCCAAATTAATATCGTAAAAACGAGTGCTTCCAGCATATTTTCCTGATTTTTTATCAAAAACTATAAAGGGAAATTCGGTGTTGTTTTCTTTGGCTTTTAAGGCTAGTTTGATGTAGTTTTCCAGATTTTCTTTACCGTTTGCACGCACTAAAGAATATTCCCAGGTTTCAGGTTCGTTGAGGGATATTTCCAATAAATTTTCTACATCTGTTTCCTGCAAAGGACGCAGTAAAATTGATTCGTCTTCGAGAATTGTATTTTGGGGGAATTGAGAAATAGACATGATTCTTTTTTTGAGCTAATTTATAAAAAAATGACAATACCAATTATGAGTATAGATAAATCTAAAACATTTAGTACATTTTTTTAAACATATAAGGAGTATAAGTTCATTAAAGTTAGCCCTTTCGAATTCATAAATAGTCGTGAATATCTTAGCCCAGATTACTTAACTTTTATTTTCATCGGAGTTCAGTGAATACTTCGTATTTAAAGAGAAAAGCCCACAGTATAAAACACTAATTTTTCTTGTTATAAAAGAGCGACCAACAGAAGCTCCTTTTATGACTTAGAAAAATAGTATTTTATGCGCGGACTTGAAACGGTTAGCTGTCCCGAGCCTTCGGGATAGCTTCTAAAAATGTTACTCACTCATTTCATCGTAACGTACGGGAATCTGTGGATCATACAGCGGACATTTGAATTCTTCCAAAGTATCAGCAAGAAGATTCATAGTTTTGCCTTCAGTACCGTAGCAATCAATTTGAATGCTTTGAGGAGTTGTTTTTATTTGAAAAGCACCTTTCCCTTTAGTATTTTTCCAACTATTTTCATCTACTTTTTCCCAACTTGAAAACACCGAATGAATGCGATTCAGGATTACTTGAACGGGAAGTGTTTCCAGGCCTTCTACTTCTTGTTGTTCGACCAAGGCCTCGTAAACCAAATGATGGTTAAGATAGATTCCGTCATGATATTGCCAAAAAAGTAGTTCGTACATAATTTTATTTTTTTGCCACAGATTGCACAGATTAACACAGATTTTTGTAATAATCCGAAAGTTTCCTGATTGGTTAGCCCCGATAGCAGTGG
>JBJOQF010000216.1:0-4853 GCA_046050185.1 Bacteroidota bacterium | reverse complement strand
ATTGTATTGTTATAATTCCTACCTATAACGAAATTGAAAATATCGAAGGCATTATTAGAACAGTGCTTTCACAACACAAGCCTTTTCATATTCTTATCATTGATGATAATTCGCCTGATGGCACAGCGGATAGGGTAGTTATGCTTCAATCTGAATTCAAAGACAGATTGTTTTTGGAAAAAAGAGCAAAAAAATCAGGGCTGGGAACCGCTTATGTATATGGTTTTAAATGGGCTTTGGGGCGGAAATATGATTTTATTTTCGAAATGGATGCTGATTTTTCGCATAACCCAAATGATTTAGAGAAATTATATGATGCTTGTCATTTTGGGGATGCTGATTTAGCAATTGGTTCGAGATATGTAACAGGTGTAAACGTGGTTAACTGGCCTTTGAGCCGTGTTTTACTATCGTATTTTGCTTCTGTTTATGTTCGTTTTATTACAGGAATGGAAATTCATGATGCGACGGCAGGTTTTGTATGTTATAAAAGAGAGGTGCTGGAAAGTATCAATTTAAATAAAATAAAATTTGTAGGGTATGCTTTTCAAATTGAAATGAAATACAGAACTTACTGTAAAAAATTTCAAATTGTTGAGGTTCCCATTATTTTTACGGATAGAACAAAAGGACAATCCAAAATGAGTAATTCAATTATTAAAGAAGCCATTTTTGGAGTTGTTTCACTTAGATTAAAAAAATTAGTCAACACATTATAAGCAGAAGATACGATGAACAGGATTTTAATTAAGAATGCCAAAATAGTAAATGAAGGAACGATTTTTGAAGGCGATGTACTAATTGAAGATGACTTAATTGTTGAAATTGCAGGAAACATAAGCGCTAAATCTTCTCAATGTAAAATCATCGATGCCGAAGGGAATTATCTAATTCCAGGTGCTATAGACGATCAAGTTCATTTTAGAGAACCAGGTCTTACATACAAAGGAGATATAGAATCAGAATCGAAAGCTGCGGTTGCCGGAGGAATTACTTCTTACATAGAACAGCCCAATACAGTTCCAAATGCAGTAACTCAAGAAATTTTAGAAGAAAAATATCAAATTGCTGCGGAGAAATCCTACGCTAATTATTCTTTTATGATGGGCGCAACAAACGATAATTTAGAAGAAGTTCTAAAGACAAATCCAAAAAATGTTGCGGGGATAAAAATATTTTTAGGTTCATCAACGGGTAATATGCTGGTGGATAACGAGGCTACTTTAGAAAAAATATTTTCTAGTACGCCTATGCTTATTGCGGTTCATTGTGAGGATGAAACCACCATCAAAAATAATTTAGAAAAATACAAAGAAGAGTTTGGAGAAGATGTTCCTGTAACGGTTCATCATCTTATCCGAAGTGAAGAAGCATGTTATATTTCCTCTTCAAAAGCAATTGCTTTGGCTAAAAAAACGGGAGCACGTTTGCATATTTTTCATCTTTCTACTGCAAAAGAAATGGATTTGTTTACCAATAAAATTCCATTGGAAGACAAGAAAATTACTGCCGAAGTTTGTATTCATCATTTATGGTTTACCAATGATGACTATGCAACCAAAGGCAATTTTATAAAATGGAATCCTGCAGTAAAAACAGCCAATGACCGAAAAGTTCTTTGGGAAGCTTTATTGGATGATAGAATTGATGTGATTGCCACTGATCACGCGCCACATACACTGGAAGAGAAGAAACTGTCCTATTTAAAAGCTCCATCTGGCGGACCATTAGTGCAACATGCAGTCGTAGCTATGTTTGAAGCGTATCATCAAGGCAAAATTAGTGTTGAAAAAATTGTCGAAAAAATGTGCCATAATCCGGCCAAGATATTCAAAATTGAGAAACGCGGTTTTATAAAAGAAGGCTATTATGCTGATTTGGTTATTATAAATTCAGGTTTGCCATGGAGCGTAAAAAAAGAAAATATTCTCGCTAAATGTGGATGGTCACCATTTGAAGGATTTACTTTTAAATCTAGAATAACACATACTTTTGTAAACGGACAATTAGTGTATACGGCTTTCAAAGTAAAAGAAATTCGTGCTGGAAAACGATTGTTATTTGATAGATAAATGATGAAGAAATTAATATCACTTTTAGCGATTATTTTCATACTTGTAAGCTGTAAAGATGAGGTAATAAAAAAACCAAAGCGCCTTATAGAAAAAGAGGTTATGGTTAATATTATGTATGATTTATCGTTGCTGGAAGCTATTAGGTATCAAAATCCAGCTTCTTTAGATACTTTTAGAATAAATCCTAAAAAATATATTTATAAAAAGTATAAAATTGACAGCCTGCAATTTGCTCAAAGTAATGCCTATTACGCTTCTGATTATGAGGAATATGCAAATATTGTTGCTCGATTAGAAGATAGATTAACTAAAAAGAAAGCAGAGACGGTCGCTTTGATTAAAGCTGAAGCTAAAAAGAAGAATAAAAAGAAAAAAACTGTTAAAAAACCAGGTTTGTCAAGAATCAAAAGGATAGATTCATTAGAAATTAATCAAAGAAAAAGGCTGTAATTACAAAGTTGAAATTTCTTTAATGTATTGATGAATGTCTAAAAATTCAGTATTCAAAATAGTTGTAATTTTTTCATTAGAATACTCATTTTTAGAATAAGATGCTTTTGCAGTTGCGCGGGTTAGCTTTCTCTTTTGCATGAAAATAGTTGATACGATCCAGTCTATTCTCCAACAAATTTCCATAAACAAAGGTTTCGCATGTATTGTGGGTTTTTTTATAAGAAGAGAATCGGCAATACTATTCAAAATGTCTTGGAAAACAACATTTTTTGCAATTAATGTAAATCGTTCGTTATGAATTTCGCTTTTCATTAACTGTGTTGCGATTCTGATTACGTCAATTACAGAAACAAATCCAGTACTTCCCTGTGTGTAAAATGACAATCCTTTTTTGACTTTCATAAAAAGTTGCCCGCTTCCCTGTTCCCAAAAACCCGGGCCAATAATAACACCAGGATTTAGAATAATTACTGGTAATCCTTCCTGTTGACCACGCCATATTTCCATTTCAGCACCATATTTTGAAATGGCATAATCACTGTGTGGCTTTTCTGGATTCCATTCGGTTTCTTCTGTGATAACTTTTTCTTGGGATGTTAAATCACCAAGAGCGGCGATGGAGCTTATGAAACACAGTTTTTTTATAGCATTGTTAATACAAAAATTGACAATATTTGCGGTTCCTTCAATATTGATTTTTCGAATTAAATCTTCGTCTTTTGGGTCAAAAGAAATCAAAGCGGCGCAATGATAAACGTAATCTATTTCTTCAAAAGCTTTTTCTAAAGCGGGGACATCAGTGATGTCAGCTTGAATCCATTCGATAGGATCAAATAAATATGGCTTTTTGTATAAATGAAATAGCTTTTTAGTTTTTTCTATACTTTTCTCATTGCGATAAATTGCACGGACATTTTCACCACTTTCAATTAAATGAAGCAATAAATGTGCGCCTACTAAACCGGTTCCTCCTGTGACTAAAATCATTTGGTAAAGATAATGGATTGTTCGATTTTATAAAGATAGATTTTCAAATTATGCAATTAAAACTATCTTTGTGAAAATTGATTATTATAAAATGAAAAATATTATTTCCGAATTACAATGGCGTGGTTTAGTTCACGACATCATGCCTGGAACTGAAGAGCAACTTTTAAAAGAAATGACAACTACTTATATAGGATTTGATCCAACATCAGATTCCTTGCATATTGGGAGTTTAGTGCCTATAATACTTTTAGTGCATTTGAAAAATTTTGGTCATAAACCTATCGCATTGGTTGGTGGTGCAACCGGAATGATTGGAGATCCATCCGGGAAATCAGACGAGAGAAATTTACTCGATGAAGAGACTTTAAATCATAATATAGAAGGAATAAAAAAGGTTTTATCCCGATTTTTGGATTTTAATTCTAAAGAAATAAATGCACCAATTTTAGTTAATAATTATGATTGGATGAAGAATTTATCCTTCATTAATTTTGCACGTGACGTCGGTAAACGAATTACTGTGAACTATATGATGGCTAAAGATTCTGTAAAGAAAAGATTGTCCGGTGAAGGTGAAGGAATGTCTTTTACTGAGTTTACGTACCAATTAATTCAGGGATATGATTTTTACCATTTACATAAAGAATACAATTGTTTGTTGCAAATGGGAGGTTCTGACCAATGGGGGAATATCACTACAGGAACTGAATTGGTTCGTAGAATGAATCACGATGGAGCCAAAGCATACGCCATGACTTGTCCGTTAATCACTAAAGCTGACGGTTCTAAATTTGGAAAATCCGAAGGAGGGAATGTATGGTTGACGGCCGATAAAACTTCAGTATATAAATTTTATCAGTTTTGGTTGAATACTACAGATATTGATGCAGAGAAATATATTAAAATTTTTACTTTTCTAGATAAAGAAAAAATCGACGCTTTGATTGAAGAACATAAAATTGCACCGCATTTAAGAGTTTTACAAAGAAAATTAGCTGAAGAGTTAACTGTTTTTGTACACTCAGCTGCGGATTTAGAAAAAGCGATTAAAGCTTCTAATATTCTTTTTGGAAATGCAACTGCCGATGATTTGAAACAATTAGACGAAGCAACTTTCTTAGAAGTTTTTGAAGGTGTTCCTCAAGCAACAATTGTAAGAAACGAAATCGAAGTTGGAATTGATATTGTTACTGTTTTGAACGAAAAAACAGGATTTTTTAAGTCGAATGGTGAAGCAAGACGCGCTTTGACTGCAAATTCTATTTCAGTAAATAAAGAAAAAGTTGCCGAAGATTTTGTGCTTTCGACCAAAGATTTAATCAACAATCAGTTTGT
>JBJOQF010000215.1:0-2991 GCA_046050185.1 Bacteroidota bacterium | reverse complement strand
TTGTTAGTGCTTTCATTCAAAACTTTCAGTACATTTTTATTCGTAAGTAAAGAAAGCGTGAAAGGGTCATTATCCGGAAGATTTCCACCAAACATCAAAGGGGATTTAAAAATACTCCATAAAGTCATCAAGGTGTATTGCTCATCTTTGGTAAAAGCGGTCATACGAGGATCTCCTCTTTCTGCTCTAATCCCAATTCGCCCAAGCGGCAACATATCCCCATCAGGATAGGCACCATAAGAACGCCATTTGTTCCAACGCTCAAAGACTTCAAAATGGTCTTTCAATTGTTGCCAACTGTCCCAAAAATCACCAACGGTACGCCACATATTGGCGTTTTTTTGAACGTGATCGGCGTGTGCAATTGGCGTTTCTCCAGGGGAAGTGCTCAATACAATTTTACGTCCCGTGCGATCGATAGCTTTGCGGATCATATCGATTTCCTCTTCAAAATAAATAGGGGAAGAAAGGTCGTCTATCTTTACAAAATCAAGTCCCCAAGAAGCATAGAGTTCAAAAAGCGAATTGTAATATTCTTGTGCGCCTGGTTTGCTGGGAACTACTGTATACATATCGTGTAACCAACTGCACTGATCTTTTTCGGAATAAATAGCAGCGGCTGTCAAATCCGTGCCTTTAATGGGCAAGTTTTGTTTTACGGCTATTACGGGAATGCCGCGCATAATATGAATTCCAAACTTCAAGCCTTTTTTATGAAGATAATCTGCCAAGGGTTTGAAGCCTTTTCCTCCCGCTGCCGAAGGGAAACGGTTTACTGCGGGCATAAATCGGCCGTATTGGTCCAGCACATAATCAGGATCTTTTTCATTGTATCCGTGGGCTTTATCGTTCCCAACATACCATCTGATATCTACTACAATATAATCCCATCCGTAAGGTTTCAAATATTTGGCCATATAATCGGCATTAGCTTTTACTTCCGCCTCGGTGACTGTGGGACCAAAACAATCCCAACTGTTCCAGCCCATAGGAGGAGTGGCTGCCCAATCATGAAAATCTTTTTTTGTCTGCGATTGAACAGTATAGCTGGATATCGAAAACAGTAGGACTAAAAATAGTATAGTATTAAATTTAGATATAATCATTGTTTTATTATTTTTATTAAATCTTTCGAATTAAATCCTATTAAAATATTTTTATTATTTGTCAGAATAGCAAATAATTGCATCAAATTGATTGTTAGCCCATCTGTTTTTAGCCCACTTCATTAATATAATTAAGAATTTCCGTACAAACGCTTTGGCTGGTAAATCCGAATTTTTCATCTAATACACTTGCCGGAGCAGAATACCCAAAATGATCCAATCCAATCACTTTTCCACTATCGCTAATTAAGCCTTCAAGATTTACAGGTAGCCCGGCAGTAAGTCCAAAAACTAGTTTCCCTTTTGGAATGATGCTTTCTTGATATGATTTTGATTGCTGTTTAAATAAACCTTCGGATATAATTGAGGCTACGTTTATTTTTAGATTTTTTTCTTTTTCTAATATAACTGCAGCTTCTAAAAGAGTAGAAACTTCCGAACCATTTGCTATTAAAGTGATATCAGGATTTATTGTAGCTTTTACTAAATAACCTCCTTTTGTTGCCTCAGTTGCTTCTTCGTATCTTGAAGTTCCTTGTGCAGGAATGTCTTTGATGTTTTGTCTGGAAAGAATCAGACCTGTTGGTGTTTTAGTATTGTTTAATGCCATATTCCATGCTACCGAAGTCTCTATAGCATCGGCTGGACGTAGCGCCAATAAACTTTGATTCCCAGAATGGTTTTTTATTTTTTCCATTAAACGAATTTGTGCTTCCTGTTCAATAGGTTGGTGTGTTGGTCCATCTTCACCCACTCGGAATGAATCGTGTGTCCAAACATATTTTACTGGTAATTCTTGAATGGCTGCTAATCTTATGGCAGGTTTCATATAATCAGAAAACACAAAAAATGTCGCTACTACAGGAATAACGCCACCATGAAGTGCAATTCCATTTGCAATAGCTGTCATGGTCAGTTCAGCAACACCAGCTTGTAAAAAGGCTCCATTGAAATCGTTTTTTTGCAATACGGATGATTTTTTTAGGAATCCGTCTGTTTTATCACTGTTAGACAAATCTGCCGAAGAAACAATCATGTTTTCCACGTTTTCTGCTAAATAGGCCAATACAGCAGATGAAGCATCTCTTGTGGCTGCATTTGGTTTTTGAATAACGCTGCTTAGATCTAACTCGGGGAATTTTCCGGATAAAAACAAATCCATCTTTTGAGATAGTGCTGTATTTTCTTTTCTCCAAGTAGCAATTTGAAGTTTTTTATAGGCTGATTTTTCAGCTTTTATCGCTAATATTTTTGCATAATGCGTTTCAACTTCTTCAAAAACAGCAAATGGATTTTCAGGATTTGCATTTAGATTAATAAGTGTTTTTATATAATCTGCTTTGGTTTCGCCAATTGGTTTTCCGTGTAATTCGCATTCTCCTTCGTACATATCACCATTTGCGGTAACGCAGCCTTTTCCCATAATTGTTTTTCCAATTATCAAAGTGGGTTTTTCAGATTCTTCGAGAGCTTCATTCAGCGCTTTTCTAATTTGCGTATGGTCATGACCGTCTATGGTTACTACCTTCCATCCCCATGCTTCATATTTCATTGCTGTATCTTCGGATGTAACTTCATCCGTCATGGAAGAAAGCTGCACATCATTAGAATCATAGAACATGATAAAATTATTTAATCCTAAATGTCCCGCAATTCTTCCTGCTCCCTGAGAAATTTCTTCCTGTACACCACCATCAGTAATGAAACCGTATATTTTATGATTGAATAACCCCTTAAATCTTGCATCCAAAAATTTTGCGGCAATTGCTGCCCCAATACCCATAGCGTGTCCTTGACCAAGAGGTCCTGAAGTATTTTCTATGCCTCTGAGTACATCTACTTCTGGATGACCTGGTGTAATGGAACCCCATTGTCTAAAATTTTG
>JBJOQF010000214.1:0-9104 GCA_046050185.1 Bacteroidota bacterium | reverse complement strand
GAATTGAAGAGCGTAACGGAATCATTAGAATTATCGATTACAAAACGGGTAAAGTAGAAAAAGCAAATGTCACGCTGAAATCATGGAAAGGATTAACAGAAGATATTAAAAGCGATAAAATTATTCAGGTGCTGGCGTACGCTTATATGTATGAGCATGACGCGGAAGGAAAACCAATTGAAGCTGGAATTATCTCTTTCAAGAATTTAAAAGCAGGTTTTCTTCCGTTTAATTTTAAAGAAGACAAAGAAATAAATTCAATTATAGATGAAGAAATTTTGAGTAATTATCTCGAACAAATGGGTCTTTTATTAAGCGAAATTTTAGATGAGAACATTCCTTTTGAAGAGAAAATAATTTAGATGCTTTTGAAAAAAGCCAACAATACAATCAATAACTGGTCTTGGTTTTCAATGTGACTCATGTGTCCGTCCGGAAAAGTTACCAGTTTTACCGTTGTGTTTTCGATTTGTTCTTTGGTTTCTTCATAATTTAAAACAGGGTCTTTTTCGCCCAGAATCAATAGTTTTGGATAGGGCGTGAGGTGCAACAACACTTCTCGATCTTGTCGTATTTTCATTCCTTCCAGTGATGCAACGATTCCTTGAAGTGGTGTTTTTAAAGCTTCTTTTTTTACATTTTCAATTGCTGACGAAAGGCGTTCTCTGTTGGCTTCACTGAATAAATTAGCGATGGATAGTGAAACAAAATTTATGAAAGATTGTTTTACTGCTTTAATAGCTCTATCCCGATTTATTTTTCGCTCCTCGCTGTCGGCTCTTGTTGTTGAATTTAATAAAACCAGTCCTTTTATATTCTCAGGATATAATTCGGCGAAAGCCAAAGCCACGTAACCGCCCATAGAATGCCCGACAAAAATGGCTTTCCTAATTCGCAATTCTGATAAAACTGCGTGAACAGCATCGGCATTATCCTCCATCGTTTGTACGTAACTCAAACATTCCGTTTCACCATGTCCCAATAAATCAATCGTGATGACGCGATTTTTTTTAGCAAATTCCGGAATGTAAAAATCCCACATGCCTTTGTTTTCCAAGAAACCATGAAGCAAGACAATAGCTGTTCCTCTCCCGGTATCGGAATAGGAGATTTTAGTATTTTTAAAGAGAATTTGTTTCAAAATGGAAATTTAGTGTACAAAAATAACATTTTTATTTTTTTAACCATTTAAGTAATATCAGTTCATAGAAGCAATTCATGAAAAGGCTTATTTGAATAAAATAAAAAACGGCTCACATTACTGCAAGCTGTCTTTGTTCTTTGTTCTTGTTTCTTTTTTCGAACAAATTTAACTGTTCATCAAGGTTTCAATTTCGTCCACTTCAATAGGAATGTTGCGCATCAAATTAAATGGTTCACCAGTTTTTTGAACAATTACATTGTCCTCTAAACGGATTCCGAAACCTTCGGCAGGAATGTAGATTCCCGGCTCTACAGTGAAGACCATATTGGCTTGCATTGGTTCGGTTAAAATACCGTAATCGTGCGTATCCAATCCCATGTGGTGGGAAGTTCCGTGCATGAAATATTTTTTATAAGCGGGCCATTCCGGGTTTTCGTTTTGGACATCGGCTTTGTCCAGCAATCCTAAACCAAGCAATTCTGAAGTCATTATTTTTCCTACTTCAAAATGATATTGTTTCCAAAGTGTTCCTGGAGTTAGCATTTTGGTGGCTTCGTTTTTTACTCGTAAAACGGCTTCGTAAACTGCTGTCTGTCTGCTGGTGAATTTTCCTGAAACAGGAATCATTCTCGTCATATCGCTCGAATAATTCGCATATTCTGCAGCCACATCCAATAAAATCAGATCACCTGCATGGCATTGTTGATTGTTTTCAATATAATGCAGCACATTAGCATTATTTCCGGAAGCAATAATTGGCGTGTAAGCAAAACCTTTGGAACGATTGCGAATGAACTCGTGAATCAGTTCGGCTTCTATTTCGTATTCGGTTACATTTGGTTTTACAAAGGATAATAATCTTCTGAAACCTTTTTCAGTGATGTTACAGGCATTTTGGATTAAATCCAATTCTTCACTTTCTTTTATAGAACGAAGGCGTTGCAATATTGGATTGCTTTTTGCAACAGCATGCGCAGGATATTTCTCTTTCCACCATTTTACAAAACGAGCTTCACGGGTTTCGGTTTCTACGGTGGAGCGATAATGCTCGTTAGTATTGATGTAAATCGTATCTGAATAAGTCATTATTTCGAATAAAATTTTCTCAAAATCCTGCAACCAATACACGGTTCTTATTCCTGAAACTTCAAAAGCGCGTTCTTTGGTTAGTTTTTCGCCTTCCCAAATTGCAATATGTTCACTGGTTTCTTTCAAGAATACCATCTCTCTTTGATGTTCGTATGGCGCATCTGGAAAAAGCAATAAAATACTTTCTTCTTGATCTACTCCGCTTAAATAAAAAATGTCGCGGTGTTGTGCAAAAGGCATTGTGCTATCAGCACTTATTGGATAAATGTCATTAGAGTTGAAAACGGCAACACTTTTTGGCTTCATTTGAGCCATGAATTTGGTGCGATTTTTTATAAATAAATCCCGGTCAATTTGATGGTATTTCATAATAATTCGGTTTGTATTTTTAATTACTCAAAAATAGTAAGTTTAAATCGTTTTTTGTTATGAATTTGTCAAATTTTAAATAAAAACCACAAAATAAAATAAACGGAAGTCTATCGTATTTTGTGGTTCTGTAAAATGATATTTTAAAGGATTTAATCAACCCATTTGTAATAACGAGCTCCTAATAGATTTGGAATTTCTTTTTCTATTCGGTCTAAAATCCATTCGTTTTTTGGAAGTAGAATACTTTGTTTTTGTTCTTTTTTATGAAGTTTTTCATACGTTTCAAAATCAATTTCAAAACTTTGTTCTAAGGTTTCGAAAAGATTTATATTAGTAATTGCAGTTTCCCAATTTGGTTGAATTGTCCCTTCAAAGACTTTGGATTTAGAACCGCTACCATAAGCTAAAAAGCCAAATTTTGAATTTGAAATTCCTTTTTTGGTATCATAAAAATATACCAAAGTAGAAAGTAATCCCATAAAAATAGAACCTGTATATAAATTGCCTATTAAGGAAGAAGCTAATTCAGCAGGCATTAATTTTTCGTTTACAAAATTTTGATATTCTTCGGATTTACTGATTCCTTTCAGCTTATTTTGGTATTCTGAAGCATCTTCATCTCCAGATATTATTTTATTGGAAGCATCCAAAGCATAAATTTCAGATAACATACGGCGCCCTTGAAAAGCATAAGGCAAATGCATGATGATGCTTTCCCACGAATTATAAATTGTTTCGCTTGTGTTTTTTAATTTTTTTAATGAAAAATAAGCGTTTTTGGTACGCTCCATATAACATTGGTTGGAATATTGTCCGTCAAAAACGGGTTGGTCTTTATGGATTTCTATTTCTGCTTCAAGATTGTCAAACCAGGATTCGTTGTTTTTGTTTCCTGTGATTTCTTCTTTTGAGAGTGTTCTAAAGGGTTTGAAAAAGTCAAAAACACCTTTTGTACTTGTTGCCCAATTATTGTCGAATGCAATAATTCTTGGGTTTGAAGTGATTAACATTGCTAAAGCTCCGGCGCCTTGGGTATATTCTCCGGTTGAATTTAAATCGTATTTTGCAAAATCAGTGGTGACAACAATTGCTTTTTTGGTTGGGTTTAATTTTATGAAATCAATACAGTTTTGCAATGCATCAATACCGCCAATACACGCAAATGTAAAATCAACTACATCACATTCGGACAAAGTATTGTCTCCAAATTTTTGTTCTATTAAAGAAACTAAAAAAGAACTAATGGGTTTTGAGCTGTCAATGGCACTTTCAGTTCCAACATATATTCTTGCAATTTCATTCAGATTAAGATTGTTTTCTTGAATCAGTTTTGTTAATGCATTTGCTGCAAAAACTACCGTATCTTGATGTGTATCCGGTAATGTCATTTTGATTAAACCCAAGCCCTTTTCTAATTTTTCAGGTTCAATATTTCTGGCTTTTGCCAAAGTTTTAATGGGTAAGTGTATTTTAGCAACATCAAAAGAGATGGAATCAATTCCTGTTTTCATTTTCAATTTTTTAACATGTAAAGTTAAAATTACACTCTTTATTTTCAATTTTTTTATGCACACAAAATGGTGTTTTTTTGTGTTTTTATTAATTTGAAAATAAATAATATCAAAAATTATTGAATCAGTAATTTTAGCCTGTTTGCAGATTGATTTTCACTCAATTTCGTTACGACTTATTTAAGATTTTTTTCTTTTTTGTTTAACCGTTTTTCAGAATATTTTTTCAATTTTGTTTGATTTTTAAGGATTTCTTGGTATTTTGTGTAAAACACTTTAAAATCATTATAAATAACAACGAAAAGGTTGTAGTTCCTGTGTAATTGCTTTATTTTTGTAGAATTTTTTAAAACAAATTATATAAATCTTATGGCAAAATCTGCATTATTGAAATCGTCAATAGCAAAAAAAGTAGCTATGGCACTTTCAGGACTTTTTTTGATGTTGTTTCTAGCACAGCATTTTTTTATCAATATGACATCGGTATTTAGTGCCGATACTTTTAATTCAATATCCCATTTTATGGGAAATAATCCATTAGTTCAATTTGTAATTCAACCGATCTTAATTGTTGGTGTTGTTTTTCACTTTATTATGGGTTTTGTTTTGGATTTCAAAAATAGAAGTGCAAGACCAATTGCTTACGCAAAGAATAACGGAGCTGCAAATTCTTCTTGGGCTTCAAGAAACATGATTGTTTCTGGTTCAGTAATTTTGGCATTTTTAGGATTACACTTTTATGATTTCTGGTTTCCGGAAATGGTATACAAGTATGTAGAATGTAATCCGTTAGATGAAACTAGATATTTCCACGAATTAGTCGCGAAATTTGAAAACCCGGTTCGTACAGGATTGTATTCTTTGTCTTTTGTGTTGTTGTCATTACACTTACAACACGGATTTAGTTCTTCTTTTCAGTCAATAGGACAAAATAATAAATATACTAAAGGCTTGAAAAATTTCGGATTAGGTTTCGCGATTATCGTTCCTTTAGGATTCGTTTTCATTGCACTTTTTCATCATTTCAATCATTAATATTCAATTATAATGGCATTAGACTCAAAAATTCCAAATGGTCCAATTGCGGACAAATGGACAAATTATAAAGATCATATTAATTTAGTAAATCCTGCTAACAAACGTAATTTAGATGTAATTATAGTTGGTACAGGTTTAGCTGGAGGTTCTGCTGCTGCAACATTGGCAGAATTAGGATATAACGTAAAAGCATTTTGCTTCCAGGATTCACCACGTCGTGCGCACTCAATTGCTGCACAAGGGGGAATCAACGCTGCAAAAAATTATAAAGGAGACGGTGACTCTGTTCACAGATTGTTTTACGATACTGTAAAAGGTGGAGATTATCGTGCTCGTGAGGCTAACGTACACCGTTTGGCTGAAGTTTCGTCTAATATTATTGACCAATGTGTGGCACAAGGTGTTCCATTGGCCCGTGAATATGGGGGATTGTTAGATAACCGTTCTTTTGGAGGAACTTTGGTTTCTCGTACTTTTTATGCACAAGGGCAAACAGGACAACAATTGCTTTTGGGTGCTTACTCAGCAATGAACCGTCAAATAGGTCGTGGTAAAGTAAAAATGTACAATCGTCACGAAATGCTAGATTTAGTAGTCGTAAACGGAAAAGCAAGAGGAATTATCGCTCGTAACTTAGTTACCGGTGAAATAGAAAGACATTCTGCGCATGCTGTTGTTATTGCTTCTGGAGGATATGGAAACGTTTTCTTTTTGTCAACCAATGCAATGGGATCTAATGCTACTGCAGCATGGAAAATCCACAAAAAAGGAGCTTTCTTCGCAAATCCTTGCTACACACAAATTCATCCCACTTGTATTCCCGTTTCTGGAGAGCACCAATCGAAATTGACATTAATGTCAGAATCTTTGCGTAATGATGGACGTATCTGGGTTCCTGCAAAATTAGAAGATGCACAAGCGATTCGTGAAGGAAAGAAAAAAGCAACTGATTTATCAGAAAGTGAAAGAGATTATTTCTTAGAAAGAAGATATCCTGCTTTTGGTAACTTAGTGCCTCGTGATGTTGCTTCACGTGCTGCCAAAGAAAGATGTGATGCTGGTTTTGGAGTAAACAAAACTGGTGAAGCAGTTTATTTGGATTTTGCCGCAGCTATTCAACGTTACGGAAATGAGCAAGCGTATGTAAAAGGATTGGACACTAAGGATACTAAATTAGTAACTAAATTAGGTACTGAACTTGTAAAAAGTAAATACGGGAACTTGTTCCAAATGTATTATAAAATTGTAGATGAAGATCCTTATACTGCTCCAATGATGATTTACCCTGCGGTACATTATACAATGGGAGGTACTTGGGTTGATTATAACTTACAAACTACAATTCCGGGTTGTTTCTCCATTGGAGAATCTAATTTCTCAGATCACGGAGCAAACCGTTTAGGAGCTTCGGCTTTGATGCAAGGTTTAGCTGATGGTTATTTTGTATTGCCTTATACAATAGGTGATTATTTAGCTCCAGATATTAAAATGGGAACAATTTCTACAGATTTACCTGAGTTTGTAGCGGCTGAGAAAGCAGTTAAAGATCAAATAGATAAATTTATGAACAATAACGGAACACATTCTGTTGACTATTTCCACAAGAAATTAGGAAAAATTATGTGGGATAAAGTTGGAATGGCTCGTAATGAAAAAGGACTTAATGAGGCTATTGTAGAAATTGCTGCTTTACGTGAAGAGTTTTACAAAGATGTTAAGGTTCCCGGAACTGATAAAGGATTCAATCAGGAGTTGGAAAAAGCGACTCGTGTTGCCGATTTCCTTGAGTTAGGAGAATTGTTTGCTAAAGATGCTTTACATCGTAATGAATCTTGTGGAGGACATTTTCGTGAAGAATACCAAACAGAAGAAGGTGAAGCGCAACGTGACGATGAGAATTTTGCATACGTAGCGGCATGGGAATACACTGGAAAACCAAGTGAAGCTGTTTTGCATAAAGAGCCGTTAGTATTTGATAACGTGAAATTAGTTCAAAGAAGTTATAAATAGAATTTAGTCGAAAGTTAAAAGTCAAAAGTCTTAAAGTAAAAGGCTTTCGAACTTAGACTTTCAGACTTTAAAACTAAAAAAATATGAAACTTACATTAAAAATATGGCGTCAGAAAAATGCCGCTGCTGAAGGAAAAATAGTTGAATATCCTATAGATCATATTGAACCGGATATGTCATTCCTTGAAATGCTTGACATTTTGAATGATGAATTAATCATGAAAGGGGATGAGCCTGTAGCTTTTGATCACGATTGTCGTGAAGGAATTTGCGGAATGTGCTCTTTGTATATCAATGGAGAAGCTCACGGGCCAGACAGAGGTGTTACAACATGTCAATTGCACATGAGAATGTTCAAGGATGGCGATACCATTTTTATTGAGCCATTCAGAGCAAAAGCATTTCCTGTAATTAAAGATTTAGTTGTTGATAGAAGTTCTTTTGACAGAATTCAACATGCTGGAGGATTTATATCAGTAAATACATCTGGAAATACTATTGATGCAAACACAATTCCAATTAACAAGAAAGATGCTGATACTGCTTTTGATGCTGCTGCTTGTATAGGTTGTGGTGCTTGTGTTGCAACTTGTAAAAACTCATCAGCAATGTTATTTGTTGCTGCAAAAGTATCTCAATACGCTTTGTTGCCACAAGGAAGAATTGAAGCTACTGACAGAGTTTTAAATATGGTTAGTCAAATGGATGCTGAAGGTTTTGGTAACTGTACTAATACTGGAGCTTGTGAAGTGGAATGTCCAAAAGGAATATCTCTTGAAAATATTGCTCGTATGAACAGAGAATATTTATCTGCAAGTTTGAAAGGATAAAACCTAATAAATGAAATTAATAAACGCATTCAATCCAAAAGTTGAATGCGTTTTTTTTATCTTTATAAAAATGATTTAAAATGAAGACCGCACTCATACAATCCCCTTTATACTGGGAAAACCCAAAACAAAACCGAGACTATTTCGAAAAAAAAATCAATCAAATCGATAATGATATTGATTTGATTATCCTTCCGGAAATGTTTACATCCGGATTTACCATGACTCCCGCTAATATTGCAGAAACAATGCAAGGAGAAACAATGATGTGGCTAAAGTCTTTGGCAAAAGCAAAAAAAACGGCTATTACAGGAAGTTTAGTTATTGAAGAAAACGGTAATTTCTATAACAGAATGGTATTCGTTTTTCCATCAGGGGAAAATCAATTTTATGATAAGAAACACTTATTTACTCTTGCTGGCGAAGACAAAATGTATACAAGAGGAACCCAAAAAAATATTGTAGCATATTTAGATTGGAAAATTTGTCTGCAAGTATGTTATGATTTAAGATTTCCGGTATTCTCCAGGAATTCTGAGGATTATGATTTGCTGATTTACGTTGCAAGTTGGCCCAAAATAAGAATAAATGCCTGGGATGCATTACTTAGAGCCCGAGCAATAGAAAACATGTGTTATACTATTGGGGTTAACAGGATAGGAGAAGACAATAATGGCTATCAATATCTTGGACACTCGCAAGCGTTAGATTTTCTGGGGAATTATATTGTAGAACCAGAAGAATCTGAAAGTATCTTCTTTGCGGAATTAAATAAAGAAAAGATGTTACAAACCAGACAAAAGTTAGGTTTTTTGAATGATAGAGATATTTTTGAAATAAAAAATATATAATTTATTTATTCTTTCTGTTCGTTTTCTCTTTAGGTTCAGGAATGTAAGGCAAACTCAAGTCAAAAACTTGGTTTACATCCCAGTTGGCCCGTATATCTATTTCTTTAGAAAAATAAATAACTTCTTCAGCTTGGCGTTTTTCCAAATAATTTCCTGAGTCCCAAATTTTATTTTTGTTGTCATCATAAATAATCCGAAGCGAAAATACGGCAGGTTCTAACAAATCAAATGCGATTTTTGTGTTACTCTCGCTATATTC
>JBJOQF010000213.1:0-9780 GCA_046050185.1 Bacteroidota bacterium | reverse complement strand
CAGTATAATTAAGTTAATTGCCCTTGCAATGCTTTTATTTCATCACGGAATTTTGCCGCTTGCATAAAGTCTAATTCTTTAGCGGCTTTTTCCATTGCTTTGCGTTTTTCTCGAATGCGTTTCTCAATATCCGGTTTTGATAAGTATTCTGTAACTGGTTCAGCAGCAGTTGAAAGCGTATTTCCTAATTCATAATCTACCAAAGGATTTTTGGTAAATGCACTTTCAATTTTTTTGTTTAAGGCTTGAGGTACTAAATTATTTGCAGTATTATAATTAATTTGTTTTGTTCTGCGATAATTTGTTTCGTCAATGGTTTTTTGCATACTTGCCGTAATTTTATCAGCATACATAATCGCTTTCCCATTCAGGTTTCTTGCTGCACGACCTATTGTTTGCGTAAGCGAACGATGGCTTCGTAAAAAACCTTCTTTGTCAGCATCTAAAATGGCAACCAATGAAACTTCAGGTAAATCCAAACCTTCACGAAGTAAATTCACACCAATCAACACATCAAAAATTCCTTTTCGTAAATCTTGCATGATTTCTATTCGTTCTAATGTATCTACTTCAGAGTGAATATAGCGACAACGAATATTAACTTTGGTTAAATATTTAGCCAGTTCTTCCGCCATTCTTTTGGTTAAAGTGGTAACCAATACACGTTCATCAATTTCAGCCCGAACCTGAATTTCTTCAATCAAATCGTCAATTTGGTTTAAACTTGGTCGGATTTCAATAATTGGATCCAATAATCCTGTTGGGCGAATCACTTGCTCCACAACAACACCATCTGTTTTTTGCAATTCATAATCGGCTGGTGTCGCCGAAACATAAATTACTTGATTTTGCATCGTTTCAAATTCCTCAAATTTCAATGGTCTGTTGTCCATTGCTGCCGGAAGTCGGAAACCATATTCGACTAGATTTTCTTTACGGCTTCTGTCTCCTCCATACATGGCGCTAACTTGAGAAAGTGTCACGTGACTTTCGTCTACAATCATTAAGTAATCTTTAGGAAAATAATCCAGTAAACAAAAAGGTCTTGTTCCTGGTAAACGGCCATCGAGGTAACGGGAATAATTTTCAATGCCGGAGCAATAACCAAGTTCGCGAATCATTTCCAAATCAAAATTGGTTCGCTCTTCTAATCGTTTTGCTTCTAAATGTTTTCCGATTTCTTTGAAATAATCGACTTGTTTTACCAAATCCTGTTGGATTTCCCATATTGCATTTTGTAAAACATCTGGTGATGTTACAAACATATTGGCCGGATAAATTGTCAGTTTATCAAATTTTTCGATTACTTGAGAATTTTTCACATCGAAACTTTCAATTTCCTCGATTTCATCACCAAAAAAATGAACTCGATACGCTTCGTCAGCATAACTAGGATAAATATCTACAGTGTCACCTTTTATTCTGAAGCTTCCGGGATTAAATTCAGCTTCAGTTCTTGAATATAAACTTTGCACCAGTTGATGCAATAATTTGGTTCGGGAAATGATTTGTCCTTTCTCAATCGGAATCAAGTTTTTTTGAAATTCTATAGGATTTCCAATACCATACAAACACGAAACTGATGCAACTACTAAAATATCTCTTCTTCCGGAAAGCAACGAAGCAGTTGTTGACATTCGCATTTTTTCTAATTCTTCATTGATGGATAGATCCTTTTCAATAAAAACGCCAGTTACTGGCATAAAGGCTTCCGGCTGATAATAATCGTAATAAGAAACGAAATACTCAACCGCATTATTTGGGAAGAATTGTTTGAATTCCGAATATAATTGTGCTGCTAAAGTTTTGTTGTGTGCCAAAACCAAAGTTGGTCTTTGTACTTCCTGAATGACATTGGCTACTGAAAATGTTTTTCCTGATCCGGTAACCCCTAATAGCGTTTGAAATTTTTCACCATCAATAATCCCTTGGGCTAATTTTTCAATTGCTTGAGGTTGGTCGCCCTTTGGCTGGTAATCAGATACTACTTGGAAATTCATTTATTTAAATTGCTGATTGGCAAAGGTACAAAGGAATTTAAGAAAAAAAAGTTTAGAAAAACTTAAAACTTCCAAGCTTTCTGTTGTGCTTCGCTCAAAAAAGTCCAGGCTACAATTCGGCTTGTTTTTTGGCCTTGAGCCATATCTATTGTTTTTACTTCAACAGCGCTAACTTTGTTTAGTGTCTTATAAATACTGGATAGATTCTCTTTTTTGGATACTAAAGTGGTGAACCATAAACAGTTCATAGGAAATTTGGCGCTTTCATAAATCATTTGGGTAATGAAACCAATTTCTCCACCTTCACACCACAATTCAGTATTTTGACCTCCAAAATTCAAAACTGGGTTTTTAGTTCTTGTGTTTTCTAGATTATTGATTTTTCTTATGGAAGATTTTGTGGCTTCTTCTTTTGAATTATGAAAAGGAGGATTACAAATAGTAAAAGTAAATTTATCTTCGGGAGTAATGATGTTTTTAAAAATAAAGCGACTTTCTGTTTGTAATTGTAAACTTATAGCCTCAATAAGATTTGGATTGTCTTGAATGATTTTTTTGCAATTTTGGATTGCTTTTTCATCAATATCAGTCCCTACAAAAATCCAATCGTATGTTGAATTTCCAATTATTGGATAAATACAATTTGCTCCTAAGCCAATATCTAAGCCTTGAACCGTTTCACCTTTAGGGATGATTCCGTTGTTACTGGACGCTAATAAATCAGCTATATAATGAATGTAATCAGCTCTTCCGGGAATGGGCGGGCAAAGGTAGTTTTTAGGGATATCCCAATCTTTTATGGAGTAATGAGTTATCAGTAAGGCTTTGTTTAGCGATTTTACAGCTTCGGGATTACTGAAATCAATAGTTTCTATATTGTGTTCATTAACAGCAACAAAATTATTTAATTCAGGACAATTTTTGATTAATTGCTCAAAATTATATCCAAATCTATCCAGATTTCTCGGATGCAAATTGGTTTTTTCGGTAATCGTTTTTTGTTTTATTTTTTCCATTTCGGCGCAAAGATAGTCAATCTCTTTCTGTCAAATTATAAGTTGAGATTATAAATAGGTTTTTCAGCATTAATCAATGCATTCCATCAATAATAAATCGCCTTCACAGTGTTCAATTGTGACTATGCCGTCTTTTATAACATGATTGCTGCTTCCTGTTCTGTAACCAATAGTTAAACTGTCATCTTTTAAAGGATAGAATAAATTATCAGAGTGAATTCCGGTTACGTGACCAATGGGAATTAACGAAATTGGAGTATTAGCTGTGTACCATTTTTCGAATTTGTTTGGCAATAAAAATATTTTTGAATGGTCATCTAAAATCACAATTTTCAATAGATTTCGATATCGAACGATGTTGGTAAGATTCGTAATAGTATGATCAGCTCTTTTTCCTGTGGCCCAAATAACATTTACGGCCGGGATTTTACGGTGAATTAAATAATCAAAAGCTTTTTCTAAATCGGTTTTATTTTGGTCTGGGGTATGGATAATCTCAATAGGATATTGGGATGTTTGGTATTGCTCCGGATCAAATCCTCTGTCGAAATCACCTAAAAGAACATCGACTTTTATGTCTAATTGCATGACTCTTTCCATGGCCGAATCTAATACAATTACCAAAGGAGACCATTCTAATAATTGTCCTAATAATTCTGGATTACAGGATGCACCATTGGCAATTATTAAAGCCGGTTCTTGGTCGTCGCGAACAATGTGATGTGAGGACATGAAGATTTAAGATTTAGGATTGCTGATTTAAGATTTATAATGTAAAAGTAAATAAAAGTTATCATTTTATCCCTTACGGGAATAGCCCTGATTACGTCATTATAGTTGTAATGAATAGCTGGAAAAAGCTCCTTATTGTATGGTGTAATTTTTAATGTCAACTTCACTAAGCGAAAAATAACCCAATGGAAAATTAGCTGATTTTGTGGTGTTAATTATATTTCCTCTTACTGTTGCGGGAGGGGATTGAAACGGACCTCCGCTGTTATTTCCTGCGATACTTACTAAAACGCTAAGGTAATTGTAGTAGGATTTTGAAATTCCGTAGTGACTGATTTCGATTAAATCCCCGGCTTTTAAATCTTCATTTTGATAAATACTAAAGAATTTATTTCCGTCAAAAAACTCATCCGGATCTACATAAAAATTAGATTTAACTTGATTAGAATAGATGTATTTATACAAATAATAATTGGGTTTGTTGATAGGATCAGTATAATATGATTTGATTTCTATGTTTTTTCCTGTAAAACCACCTTCGTTATTTTGAATGATTTCAGTTATTGATGCTACTGATTTTAATGTTTCGGAGGCTTTATATGTTTCGCCTTCATTAATAACGGTTAAGATATAGGATTCGTTAATGACCGGTATAAAATTATTGCAAACGTATTCTCCTTTTTCATTAGATTCAACAAAATTAAAAATCATATCGGAACTGTTTTTAATATAAATAGTTGCTCCGGATACTTTAGGAATCTCGCTATTATAATAATCAGTGGTTGTGGTTAATTTTATTTTTTGTTGATTTCCATCGGTTCCTTTTTTCCAATTTATGGATGCTTCAATAACCAGTTTCGGAGCCGCAGTATTCAAATCTACTGAAATAACATCTTCGCAACCGTGAAAAAAAAGTGCAGTTGTAATGACTAAAAATAGAGTTATTTTTTTCATAAAAATTAAAATTTGAAATTATAACTAACGGCAGGAACAACTCCAAAAATAGAGGTTTTTACAGCTTCATTATTAGTGGTATCTGTATTTTGTCTAAAATTGATTGAAGCCGCATTTTTTCGGTTATACAAATTATAAATACTAAAAACCCATTCTCCTTTCCAGTTTCTCTCACTGTTTTTACGTGGAGTCAATGTTGCAGCAATGTCAAGATGGTGGTAAGCAGGAAGGCGGTTTTCGTTTCTCAAACCATAACTGGGAATGGTTATTCCAAGGTATTCGTATTGTCCATTTGGATAGGTTACAGGTTGTCCGGTTTGTAACGCAAAATTAGCTCCAAAAGACCATTTTTCATTTAAATTATAGGAACTGGTAATGGCAATATTATGTAATTTATCATAAACAGAGTTGTACCAATTTCCATTGTTGATTCCAGTTTCCATTGGTGTTCTTCCAGGTGTTTGTTGCTCGGATTTAGATAAGGTATAGGAAATCCAACCATTCCATTTGCCTTCGTTTTTTCGGAACATGATTTCCAAACCGTAAGATCTTAATTCACCATTTAAAATTACTTGTTCGATAGCTTTATTGGCAATTAGATTTGCTCCGTCAATATAATCCAATCTATTTTTTACTTTTTTATAATAAGTCTCTATTTCTAAAGAATAAACTCCTTCTTTAATATTTTTAAAATATCCTAAAGCGACTTGATCCGCAATTTGAGGTTTTATAAAATTGTCGCTTGGCGTCCAGACGTCAAGTGGAGTAGGTGAAGAAGTATTTGAAATCAATTGTAAATATTGCACCATTCGATTGTAGCTGGTTTTTATAGATTGATTATTATTGATTTGATAGGCAAAAGAAAAACGGGGTTCCAGATTATTGAAGCTTTCAATGACTTTATTTTTATCATAAAATTTAGTTTCTATTGGAGTTGCTTTTTCATAAATCTGTAAATCAGAATTGAAGGTTAAAGGATTATTGTCAGTATAAATATTTACCGTTGATTGTCCTAAACGATAAAACATACTGTATCGCAAACCGTAAGAAAGAGAGATTTTATTCGAAATTTCCTGATCTGCATTTATATATAATGCAGGTTCAAATGCATATTTTTTATCCAATTGATCAAAATTAATTCCGGAATTAGCATCTGATGGTTTTATAGTTCCTGGATTAAAATCGTAATAAACGGAATTTATACCATAATTCAATTTAAATTTATCTGAAATATAACTCTTGAAATCGTATTTGATATTGTAGTTTTTTATTCCGGAATCCCATTTGAAACCTACAAAATCCAAATCCAATCCATAATAATAGTCGCTGTAAATAAGAGATAGATTCGAAAATAATTTATCTGAAAATAAATGATTCCAACGTAAGTTTAAAGTGGAGTTTCCATAAATATTAGTAAAACTTTTGTTTAAGCTAAAAACGTCTCTTCCAAAATATCCTGACAAATATAAATTGTTATTTGGGTTCAATTTATAACTTAACTTCGTATTTAAATCATAAAAAAAAACGGAGTTGTCTTTTTTATCTTTGGATAGTTTCAAAAACAAATGTGCATACGAACTTCGGCCTCCAATAAGGAAAGAACCTTTGTCTTTTACTAGTGGTCCTTCGGCCAAAATTCTACTGGAGATTAATCCGATTCCTCCATTTACATGAAAACCTTTGCTATTACCGTCTTTTTGATAAATGTCCAAAACCGAAGAAGCTCTTCCTCCAAAGCGAGCCGGAATTCCGCCTTTATATAATTTTAAATCCTTTATTGCGTCAGGATTGAAAACAGAGAAAAAACCGAAAACATGGGAAGAGTTAAATATGGTTGCTTCGTCCAACAGAATTAAATTTTGGTCAGCACCGCCACCGCGAACATTAAAACCGGAAGCGCCTTCGCCAGCATTTGTAACTCCTGGAAGTAATAAAATAGATTTGAGAACATCCACTTCACCCAGAACAACCGGCATTTTCTTAATAGCCGAAATAGAGAGTTTGTTGACACTCATCTCCGGTTTTCGAATATCGGTTTTAGTTTTAGTATCAATGATGACCACTTCTTTTAAAAGGGTTTCATTATTTAATAATTTAAAATTATTTTTTATGTTTTGGTCTAAATTTATTGATTCCTCGATAGTTTGATATCCTAAAGATGTAATTTGGATTGTATAATTCCCTTTTGGAACAGTGATAGAGTAAAATCCATATTCATTGGTAGTAACACCTGTTTTTAATTTTGGAATAGCAATATTTACACCGATCAAAGTTTCATTGCTATTGGCATCAATAATAGTTCCGCTAAGCGTAAATTTTTGTTTTGCCAGTTCACTAAAGCTCGTGTTTTGAGAAAAAGAAGAAAGAGAAGATAATAATACAACAAGAAATGGAATAGTTTTCTTTATAATCATTGTTTAAATTTTCTAAATGAACAAATGCAAATTTCACTAAACAGAATATTAATTGGGCTATAACAATTGTTAAGGTATTGCTAAGATAAAAAAAAGACGACTGAAAACAGTCGTCTTTTTTACTATATGAAATGCTTTATTAAGCGATTTTTGCAGGAACAGCAATTTTCGCTAAAATAGTATTAAATGTTTCGCTTGGACGCATTGCTTTTTCAGTCAATTCAGGATTTGGTTGGTAATGACCACCAATAGCTTGAGGCTTCCCTTGTGCTCCAATTAATTCTGTATTGATTTTGGCTTCGTTTGCTGCAAATGCTGTTGCAATAGGAGTAAAGATAGCTTTCAATTCCTCGTTTTTATCTTGTGCAGCTAAAGCTTCTGCCCAATACATTGCCAAGTAAAAATGAGAACCACGGTTGTCAATTTGCCCTATTCTACGAGCTGGGGATTTATCATTAGCCAAGAATTTTTCCGTAGCTACATCAAGAGTTTCAGCTAAAACAAGTGCTTTAGAATTGTTTAAAGTTTGTCCTAAATGTTCCAATGAAGCACCTAAAGCCAAAAATTCACCAAGAGAATCCCAGCGTAAATAACCCTCAGCAGTAAATTGCTCCACATGTTTAGGAGCTGATCCACCTGCACCAGTTTCAAACAAACCTCCACCATTCATTAATGGAACTATAGATAACATTTTGGCTGATGTTCCTACTTCTAAAATAGGGAATAAGTCAGTTAAGTAATCACGTAAAACGTTTCCTGTTACTGAAATAGTATCTAATCCTTTAATGATTCTTTCTAATGTGAAGTTAGTTGCTTCGATAGGATTAAGAATACGAATGTCTAAAGCTGTTGTATCGTAATCTTTTAAATATTTGGTTACTTTTTCGATTAATTCTCTATCGTGTGCTCTGTTTTCGTCTAACCAAAAAACAGCTGGAGTATTTGATAAACGAGCTCTGTTTACAGCTAATTTAACCCAGTCTTGAATCGGGGCATCTTTTGCCTGACACATTCTGAAAATGTCTTTAGCTTCAACAGTTTGCTCCATCAAAACGTTTCCGTTTGTGTCAACAACACGTACAAGTCCATCAGCTTTCATTTGGAATGTTTTGTCGTGAGAGCCGTACTCTTCTGCTTTTTGTGCCATCAAACCTACGTTTGGAACACTTCCCATAGTTGTTGGGTCGAAAGCTCCGTGTTTTTTACAAAAATCAATAGTCGCAGTGTAAATTCCAGAATAGCATCTGTCTGGGATAATGGCAATCGTATCTTGTTGTTTTCCTTCCTTGTTATACATTTGTCCCGAAGTACGAATCATTGCAGGCATAGAAGCATCAACAATTACATCCGAAGGAACATGAAGATTTGTAATTCCTTTTTCAGAATTTACCATTGCCAATGCTGGTCCGTTTTCTATTGCTTGGTTTATTGCAGCTTCTACTTCAGCCTGCATTGGATGTCCTGCAATTTTAGCATAAACATCACCTAAACCATTTCTAGTATCAATATTCAATTCATTAAATAAAGCAGCATATTTTTCAAATACTGCTGCGAAATAAACTTCTACTATAGCTCCAAAAATAATTGGATCAGAAACTTTCATCATAGTAGCTTTCAGGTGGACTGAAAGTAAAACGTTTAATTTTTTTGCTTCCGCAATTGTTTTAGCAACAAAACTTTTCAAAGCGTTCAGATTCATAACTGAACTGTCAATTATTTCCCCCACTTTTAATGGAGTGTTTGCTTTCAAAACAGTAGTTGAACCATCTTTACCAACAAATTCTATTTTTACATCAGTAGCATCAGTAATGGTCATTGATTTTTCACTTCCGTAAAAATCGCCGCTTTCCATAGAAGCTACTTGTGTTTTTGAGTCAGAAGTCCAAGCTCCCATTGAATGTGGGTTTGCTTTAGCATAATTTTTAACTGCTTTTGGAGCTCTTCTGTCAGAGTTTCCTTCACGTAAAACAGGATTTACGGCAGAACCTAAAATTTTAGAATATTTAGCCTTGATACTTGTCTCAGCTTCATTTTGTGGTTCTTCAGGAAAGTTTGGTAAATTATAACCATGAGATTGTAATTCAGCAATCGCCGCTTTTAATTGAGGAACAGATGCTGAAACATTTGGTAATTTTATAATGTTTGCTTCTGGAGTTGTAGCTAATTGTCCAAGCTCTAATAACGCATCTCCTGTTTTTTGATCTTCAGTCAAAAACTCAGGAAAGTTTGCTAAAATTCTTCCGGCTAAAGAAATGTCTCTAGTTTCAATTTCAATATCAGAAGTTGATGTAAATGCTTGTACAATAGGTAGAAATGAATAAGTTGCCAATAAAGGCGCTTCATCAGTAAGAGTGTAAAAAATTTTTGATTTTTGTGTCATTTTTTTATTTTTATAATCGAATCACGTTTAACAGGATACTTAAATAAATGGTTAATTTAAAATTAAGCCGGGCAAATATATGAAAATCAGACGTAATTGCGGTTGGGTTTTATGCAGAAAAAAGTGAATTTTCAGATTACTAACTTGTTATTCTGAATTTGTTAGTTTTATAAACTCTTTAATCCTAAATTAGGAATTTATGAGGGGAAAAATTAGCAAAAAAAAAGTCCCAACAATATTGGGACTTTTTTATAGTAAAGAGATAGTTGATTATCTTCTTTTGT
>JBJOQF010000212.1:0-16635 GCA_046050185.1 Bacteroidota bacterium | reverse complement strand
GATTGTTAGGACAAGCCTCTGCATCTACTGTGGTGTTCAAAACATAATCAGAACCTTTGGCAAGAAAAGAAGTCATATTTCCTGTAATTGCAATTAAGGTATTGCCAAAACGTTTTAAAAGTGGTACCAAAACTTTTATTTCCGGGCTATTCCCACTTTTTGAAATGCAAATAATTATATCGTCATTTTGAATCATTCCTAAATCACCATGAATCGCTTCTGAAGCATGAAGAAAGAGAGAAGGAGTTCCAGTAGAATTAAATGTTGCTACCATTTTTTGAGCAATAATGGCGCTTTTTCCAATGCCTGTAACTACTAATCTTCCTTTGGAATTATAAATTTTTTGTGTGGCTTCAATGAAGTTTTCATCAAGAAATTCAGTTAGTTTGGCAATTGCTTCACTTTCAGATAAAATAGTTTTTTTGGCGCATGCCAATATATTTTCTTTACTTATCAAAACAGAATGGTTAAAATTTGTATGTTTAAAAGAATTTAGTATCTTTATGTGATGCAAATTTATACAAAATACCACATAATCAAGAATGAATTCAAACGAAATTGATATCCACAAAGAATTAAAAAAATATTTTGGCTTCAGCCAATTTAAAGGATTACAAGAACAAGTTATTAAAAGCCTCTTGAATAAGCAAAACACATTTGTGATTATGCCTACAGGAGGAGGAAAGTCACTCTGTTACCAATTGCCTGCTTTAATTCAGGAGGGAACTGCAATCGTAGTTTCACCTTTAATCGCTTTGATGAAAAATCAAGTTGACGCCATTCGCAGTTTGTCTTCTGAAAATGGTGTTGCCCATGTTTTAAACTCCTCCCTTACCAAAACAGAAATTGCTCAAGTTAAAAAGGATATTACTTCCGGTTTAACCAAATTGTTATATGTTGCTCCTGAATCATTGACTAAAGAAGAGTATGTTGCTTTTCTTCAAACGGTGCCCATTTCCTTTGTGGCTATCGATGAAGCGCATTGCATCTCAGAATGGGGGCATGATTTTAGGCCAGAATACAGAAATCTAAAACACATCATTAAGCAATTAGGAGATGTGCCTATCATTGGTTTGACCGCTACAGCTACGCCAAAAGTACAGGAAGATATTCTGAAAAATTTAGATATGACTGATGCGACTACTTTTAAAGCATCATTTAACAGGCCTAATTTATATTACGAAGTACGTACCAAAACTAAAAATGTAGAATCGGATATTATCCGTTTTATAAAACAACATAAAGGTAAATCAGGAATTATCTATTGCTTAAGCCGTAAGAAAGTGGAAGCTATTGCCGAAGTTTTACAAGTAAACGGAATAAGCGCAGTTCCTTATCATGCGGGATTAGATGCTAAGACCCGTGCCAAACATCAGGACATGTTTCTTATGGAAGATGTTGATGTGGTCGTGGCAACCATCGCTTTTGGAATGGGAATTGACAAGCCGGATGTGCGTTTTGTAATTCATCACGATATTCCAAAATCTTTAGAAAGTTATTATCAGGAAACCGGTCGCGCGGGTCGTGACGGTGGAGAAGGACATTGTCTTGCTTATTATTCCTATAAAGATGTTGAGAAATTAGAAAAATTCATGTCGGGTAAACCCGTTGCCGAGCAGGAAATAGGTTTTGCCTTATTACAGGAAGTGGTGGCTTATGCCGAAACTTCTATGTCCAGAAGAAAATTTTTACTCCATTACTTCGGAGAAGAATTTGATGATGTCAATGGTGAAGGTGCTGATATGGATGATAATGTTAGAAATCCAAAAACAAAAGTAGAAGCCAAAGATCAAGTGGTGAAACTGCTCGAAGTAGTACGGGATACTAAACATTTGTATAAATCTAAAGAAGTTGTTTTTACATTGATTGGTCGTGTAAATGCGGTTATCAAAGCACATAGAACGGATACGCAGTCTTTTTTTGGATGTGGTTCGGATCATGATGAGAAATATTGGATGGCCTTATTGCGACAAGTTCTTGTTGATGGTCTTTTATCAAAAGATATTGAAACCTATGGAATCGTAAAAATCACCAAAAGAGGATTGGATTTTATAAAGAAACCAGAGTCTTTCATGATGTCTGAAGATCATGAATACAATGAATCTGAGGATGAAGCTATTGTAACTGCTGCAAAATCTACTGGAACTGCTGATGAATTATTGATGGGGATGTTACGGGATTTACGTAAAAAAGTAGCTAAGAAATTAGGCGTTCCACCATTTGTAGTTTTTCAAGATCCCTCACTCGAAGATATGGCTTTGAAATACCCGGTTTCTCAAGAAGAATTGATTAATATTCATGGTGTTGGGGAAGGGAAAGCCAAGAAATACGGTGCAGCATTTCTCGAATTAATTTCTCGTTATGTTGAAGATAACGATATTATTCGCCCAGAGGATTTGGTAGTTAAATCTACAGGTGTCAATTCAGCAAATAAACTTTATATCATTCAAAATATCGACAGAAAATTATCTCTTGATGATATTGCTTCTGCCAAAGGGATTAACATGGATGCTTTGATTAAAGAAATGGAGCAAATTGTCTATTCCGGAACCAAGCTGAATATAAAATATTGGATTGACGATATGCTTGACGATGATCAACAAGAGGAAATTCATGATTACTTTATGGAATCTGAATCGGATAATATAGAAGATGCACTCAAAGAATTTGAGGGTGATTATGATATTGATGAATTGCGCTTGATGCGAATTAAGTTTATCAGCGAAGTGGCGAATTAAGTGTTTAGGGGTTGGGTTTTAGGTTTTAGTAAAATGTACTAATAACGGAAAAATAGCAATCAACGTCTCACCCCTCACTTTTTTACTTCTAAAAACACTTCTCCTCGATGCGGTTTCAAAGCATCTCTTACCTGAATCATATACTCATCTGTAACTACCATAAAAGCAATAGCTTGCATTTCGCCATGAATTTCAAAACCGGTAATATTTAAGTCCAGTTTTTCAATTGCGATGTATTCTTTCAAATGAATTTCGTGATGCTCCGCCGTTTTTGCTGAAGCAGGTCCGCGAAAATCCCAAATCAATTTTATTTTTCTAGACATTTTTCTCTAAGATTAATCGGTTAACTGTTTTGAAGGTACAAAGTTACAAAGTCTAGTTTTAAAATAAGGTAATTTGAAAAATTGAAAAATGGATTCTTTATTGAATCACTAATTCCACTTCAAAATACTATTTTTGTGCTTTGTTTTTCGAATAAACGATTCAACAAAGCAACGATTAAATAAGATAAAATGCCTCAAGAACTCCTATTACAAGTACTTCCAGAAATAGCTGCAAATGAATTGCTGCTGAAAGACTATTTAGCGAAACAAATTAAGGTTGCTGCCACAGAAATAGAACATGTTTCTATTTTAAAACGTTCTATTGATGCACGTCAGAAAGTGGTGAAAATCAATTTGAAAGTGGCGATTTATTTGAAAGGAGCATCTTTTCGGGAGCATAAATTACAACTTCCCAATTATGCGAATGTGGCAACAGCTCAAGAAGTAATTGTTGTTGGTGCAGGGCCTGCAGGACTTTTTGCGGCATTACAATTGATAGAATTGGGTTTAAAACCAATAGTTATTGAGCGTGGAAAAGATGTTCGTGGCAGAAGAAGGGATTTGAAAGCAATCAATGTAGATCATCTTGTCAATGAAGATTCTAATTATTGTTTTGGTGAAGGCGGAGCAGGAACGTATTCTGACGGAAAATTATACACGCGTTCTAAAAAGCGTGGTGATGTAACGAGAATTTTGGAGTTATTTGTAGCTTTTGGAGCTTCGGAAGATATTTTAATTGATGCGCATCCTCATATTGGAACCAATAAATTGCCTCAGATTATTCAGGACATTCGAGAGAAAATCATCGAATGTGGCGGACAGGTTTTGTTTGAAACCCGATTGACTGATATTTTAATAAAAAATAATGAAGTGCAAGGTATCGTGACTCAAAATGGAGATACGATCCTTGCTAATAAGCTCATTTTGGCCACAGGACATTCTGCTCGGGATATTTTCGAATTATTGGACAGAAAACAAATTTTTATCGAAGCCAAGCCTTTTGCCTTGGGCGTAAGAGCCGAGCATCCACAATCATTAATTGACAGTATTCAGTATAGTTGTGATTATCGTGGCGAACATTTACCTCCGGCACCTTATTCTATTGTGAAGCAAGTAGGAGGAAGAGGCATGTATTCGTTTTGTATGTGTCCCGGAGGTGTGATTGCACCTTGTGCTACGAGTCCGGGGGAAGTGGTTACCAATGGTTGGTCTCCTTCTAAACGGGATCAGGCTACGGCCAATTCAGGAATTGTAATCGAATTAAAATTGGAAGATTTTAAACCGTTTGCTAAATTTGGTGCATTAGCCGGAATGGAATTCCAAAAAAGTATTGAGCAACGCGCCTGGCATTTAGCTGGCGAAAGCCAAAAAGTTCCTGCACAGCGCATGATTGATTTTACGCAAAATAAAATTTCTTCGGAAATTCCTAAGACGTCTTATGTTCCCGGAACGACTTCAGTTGAAATGGGACAGGTTTTTCCTGGATTTTTAACGCAGATATTGCGAGAAGGTTTTTCTGAATTTGGGAAATCGATGCGTGGTTATTTGACTAATGAAGCTGTACTTCACGCGCCAGAATCAAGAACTTCTTCACCAGTGCGTATTCCCAGAGATCCATTGACTTATGAACACGTTCAAATAAAAGGCTTGTATCCTTGTGGAGAAGGAGCAGGTTATGCAGGTGGAATTATTTCTGCAGCTATTGACGGTGAGAAATGCGCGTTGATGATTGGAGCAATTTTGAAAAAATAAAGAATAACAGTAATAATTAATCAATCGAGGTTTGTATTTTGAAATTTTAGTTCTGTTCCTAAATTTAAGAATTCAGAATATTTTTTCAGTACTTTTTTGCTTAAATGTTTCCAAAAATTGATTGGTTGTGTAAAGTTGTATTTATTTTATTAAATAACAATTCTCTTTTGAGAGTAAATGCTGCTTTTATATTTTCAAGCTGATTGTTTTCATTTGAATTTATTTTACCTGAATCGATTACTTTTTTTAAATGATTGATAGTTATTTGATAATCATGCCATCCTCCAAGCAGTTCAGGAATAATATCCTTGTTTAAAATCAGCGGGTTATGGTTGTTATAATTTAGGCTTTTCGCATTGTACTGAAATTCTTTTAATCGTTTACGAAGTATATGAATTTGTTTGTTTTTTAAAGTGTTTTGGCGGAGTAATTTTTCAATTTTAGCTCTTTTTTTATCCATGTATCTAAGCGTCCTTTTTTTACTTGTCTTGGCAAGCAAGGGAATGATTTTATGATACTTTTTTTTCAAGATTGGATATAACTCACTGTTTGTAATTGAAAAGAAATTTTCTAGTTTTTTGATCAATTCTTTGTCTAAATGATTTCTATATTCTTTGAGTAAATTGAAAGTAAAATGCTCTTTAAGTAAAGATTCTTCCACTTGAAGTTCTCTTACTTTTCCGGCTTGTCTGAAAATAAGTTTAAAGGGTTTGAAAGTCTTTTTTTGTTTAAATTCTTTGTGACAATAGTTAACCAAATCAAATAAGGCATGTAGCTTTTTAATTTCTACTCTGAGTGCATGAAAAGTTTTCGGTGTAAAAGATTGTTGTGGTTTTTGCAAAAGAAGGTTAATAGTACTTTTTTGTTTTCTTAAATATTTTTTAAGCGTTTTCATCTTTTGAAAATATTTATTAACTGTTTTATTTTAGGATTAAAATAGAACTGAAAGGGTATCTTGATTGTGTTTAATTTGAAGAATGTTATTTAATTTTCATCAAGAAATTTCTTTTTTTCATCAAATTCTTCTTTGGTAATTTCTCCTTTGACAAATCTTTTTTTTAGAATATCCAATGGAGTCTCGTTTTTTGTTCGCTGACCCGGAATACTATAAGGAGATGCGAATATCCAAATTAATAGGATGACCCAAAATGCCCACCAAAAAAAATGCATTCCCCAGAAGTGGTGTTCGTGATACATGGCGTCTATTTTAATGGATTAAATAGTACGTAAATATATGAAATTCAATTGATTAAATAAAATATAGTTTTAAAATTGTTTTTTAACCAGTAAGGGTTTTAAGGTTGCAATTTTATTTTTTATTTTTCAATCGATCTTTAAATAGCTTTTCAAATTTTTCTATTTTGGGTTGAATTACCATTTGGCAATACGGTTGACTTTTATTATTTGCATAATAATTTTGATGATAATCTTCTGCTTTATAAAACTTAGTCAGAGGTTCTAGTGTAGTTACTATAGGACTATCGTATATTTTGGCTTTTTTCAAGGCATTGATAATCGTAAGTGCAGCTACTTTTTGTTGTTCATTTTTATAGAAAATGGCAGATCGGTATTGTGTTCCGGCATCAGCACCTTGACGGTTTAACGTAGTTGGATCGTGAACAGTAAAGAAAACTTTGAAAATTTCGTCTAAGTTGGTTATGTTTTTATCATAGGTAATTTGCACTGCTTCAGCATAACCTGTTCTTCCGGTGGAAACATCCTCATACGATGGATTTTCTATTTTACCGCCGGCATAACCTGAAACTGCTGATTTTACACCATTTAAATTCTCATAAACCGCTTCAACACACCAGTAGCAACCGCCGGCTAAAGTGATAGTATCGAATTTTGCTTGTTTTACGGATTGGCTGGCAGTATTGTTTTGTCCAAATATATTCAGAGTAGCCAACAGACCAATTAAAAATAAATTCTTCATAATTATTTAGTATCAGGTATAAAGTCAAGGGCTATAGAATTCATGCAATATCTTTTTCCGGTAGGTGCAGGCCCATCGTCAAAAAGATGTCCTAAATGACCACCACATCTGCCACAAAGAGCTTCAATTCTTTCCATCCCAAGCGAATTATCAGTTTTATAAACAACACTATTTTTATTGTCTTGTTCAAAAAAACTAGGCCAACCGCAACTACTGGCAAATTTTGCACCGGAACGAAATAATTTATTACCACAAGCGGCACAATAATACGTTCCTTTTTCATCAGTGTTCCAATATTTTCCTGTAAACGGTCTTTCGGTATCTGCATGTCGCATTACTTCATAAACATCTTCGGGTAATACTTTTTTCCATTCTGCATCCGTAAGGTTTAGTTTTGTTGTATCAGTATTGGAATAATACGGATTTCCGGGTTTGTTGATTGGATTTTCCATACTAGTAGCTTTTTTAATATTATTTTGTTTGGTTGTATTTTGTCCACAGGCACTAAATATGAATAATGGCAATAAAAATAATATGTTTAAAAAACGGGTTGTTGTTTTCATGATTTTCTTTTTTGTACTACAAATGTAAAGCAGTTTTTAGCTAGAATATGTCTTCTAATTTACAAATTAATAGCGATTTATGTAATTTTTAACTATTGTTAGTTACGTAAAAAAATCACTTTTGGATTTGTAATTTAAAAAAATGTATTGCTATAAACCCATTCGCATATTTATCAAGTATTTTTTGAATCCTACTTTTTCATAGGCTTTAATTGCAGGATTATTGTCATTATAAACATCGAGTCGAAGCTCGGATATGTCTTTAGAACGGCACCAATCCTTGAGCGAATTTATAATTTTGGCGTTTACTCCTTTTCCTCTGTGTTTTTCATCCGTGTACATAAATCCTAAATAGGCATACGTTTCATGATTTAAATAAGGCTTTGCGGCTTCAATTCGTGCATATCCTGAACCAATAATCTCCGAATCTATTTCGGCTACCAATATTTCAATGTGGGATGCTGAAATCATTTTTTCAATATCGTAATAATGGATTTTTCCTTCTTTCAAAGTGGGATCAAATGGACGTTCAGCAGAAATAATTCCTTGTTCAAATTCAAGGAGTTTTTCTAAATCATCAGGATGTGCTTTTCGGATATTTATAGGATGCATTGCAGTATTTATATTTGATTATAAAAATACAAAAGAATCTTTAAATGATGGCATTGTATTTTATTTAGCTTGTTCTTAAATCGTTCTGCTTCAACAAATCGAAACAGAACGTTAAAGCTCCCGTCCATAATTTTCTTTTTTGTATTTTTGTAAGGCTAAAAACACCTATGAAAGAAGAAAACGTAATATTAGTTAACCAAAATGATGAGCAAATAGGATTGATGCCAAAGCTTGAAGCGCATGAAAAAGCCATTTTACATCGCGCCTTTTCGGTTTTTATTTTAAACAGTAAAAATGAAATCATGCTGCAACAGCGCGCACATCAAAAATATCATTCTCCTTTATTGTGGACAAATACCTGCTGCAGTCATCAGCGTGAAGGGGAATCTAATATTGAGGCGGGAAGCCGAAGATTATATGAAGAAATGGGTTTTAAAACGGAACTCAAGGAACTTTTTCATTTTATATACAAAGCCCCTTTTGATAACGGTTTGACTGAGCATGAATTGGATCACGTTATGGTAGGATATTATAATGATGGCCCAGAAATTAATACGGAAGAAGTAGAAGATTGGAAGTGGATGAAAATCGAGGATGTGAAAGCTGATATGGAAATTCATCCTGAATTATATACCGTTTGGTTCAAAATAATCTTTGACGAGTTTTATCATTTCCTGGAAGAACATAAAGTATAACGTTAACTCAAGCCTTTCTAATGAAAGTTACAATTTCACGAAAAGCCCATTTCAATGCGGCACATAGATTATATAGAAAAGACTGGACTTTCGAGCAAAACGATGCTGTTTTTGGTAAATGCAATAATCCAAATTATCATGGTCACAACTATGAATTGATTGTAGGTGTAACTGGAGAAATTGATCCCGAAACGGGTTTTGTTATGGATGTAAAATTCCTGAGCGAGATTATTAAAGAAGAAGTTGAAGATCGATTTGACCATAAAAATCTTAATCTGGATGTTTTGGAATTTCAGGATTTAAATCCAACAGCTGAGAATATTGTAGTGGTAATTTGGAATAGAATCAGAAAAAGAATCAAACCACAATTTGAATTGGAAGTTATTCTTTATGAAACACCTAGAAATTTTGTAACTTATAAAGGGGAATAATGGACTTAAAAGTAGGAGATAAAATCCCAAATTTCAAAGCAAAAGATACTAATGGGAATGATTTTGACAGTCAAAATATAGTAGGACAAAAACCGCTTGTTATTTATTTTTATCCAAAAGATAACACTCCCGGTTGTACTGTTCAAGCCTGTAGTTTTAGAGATCAATATGAAGATTTTAAGGATTTGGGAGCTGAAGTAATAGGTGTTAGCAGCGATAGTGTTATTTCCCATCAAGAATTTTCTAAACAATATAAACTGCCTTTTATCCTTTTGTCAGATAGTGATAAAAAAATCAAAAAACTTTTTGGTGTTCACTCTAGAATACTTGGATTAATTCCCGGTCGGGTGACGTATGTAATAGATAAGAATGGAATTGTTCAATTGATTTTTGACAGTATTCTGGCCACTAAACACATGTCTAAAGCACTTGAAACCATTAAACTATTAGTGTCATAGATTAAAAATAGTATTGGATTCGTTTTGTGGTTTTATCTTTATTTGTATATTGTCTACTCTTTACAGTTGTTCCTCTTTTTTAAAGTAAATTGATGGACATCTGTAAAAATAAATGTTGAATATGCAAATTTGTATCACATAAAAAAAAACGAAATGAAATTTTATCCATTACAATTTGAACCCATTTTGAAAGAAAGAATTTGGGGAGGTGAAAAACTAAAAACAGTACTTAATAAACCGATTACATCAAAAATTACTGGTGAAAGCTGGGAGTTATCTACAGTTGAAGGTGATGTGAGTGTTGTGTCCAACGGTGAATGGAAAGGAAAATCATTGACTACCTTGATTAATGAATGTCCAAACGAAATTTTAGGAACAGCAGTTTACGCTCGGTTTGGAAAACAATTCCCATTACTTTTCAAATACCTGGATGCCCGTGAAGATTTGTCTATTCAAGTTCATCCTAATGATGAATTAGCTAAAAAACGACACAATTCTTTTGGTAAAACTGAAATGTGGTACATCATGCAAGCGGATGATGATGCCAGAATAATTGTAGGTTTCAAAGAAAAATCCAATGCTAACGAATATTTAGAAAATCTAAAAAACAAAACCTTACTTTCTATTCTTGACGACGTAAAAGTAAAATCAGGAGATGTTTTTTTCTTAGAAACAGGGACTGTCCATGCTATTGGTGCGGGATTAGTTGTTGCCGAAATTCAGCAAACATCGGATATTACCTATCGTATTTATGACTTTGACAGGGTGGATGCCAGTGGAAATACAAGAGAATTGCATATCGATTTGGCTTTGGAGGCTATTAATTATAATACTGTAGAGACTAAAAAAGAATACACTAAAAATGTAAACGAATCAAATGGAGTTGTGGATTGTCCTTATTTTACGACAAATTTTGTTCCGTTAGATGGTGAAATTATCGTTTCTAAATCTGGGGAAACTTTTACCGTTTATATGTGTGTGGAAGGAGCATTTGAAATTGATTTCAACAATACAAAATTGCAATATAAAAAAGGAGACACTGTTTTGATTCCTGCTGCAATGAATGTATTCAGTCTTAATGGAAAAGCTTCAATTTTAGAAATTTATATTTCGTAGTCGGTAATAGAAAGATTATGTGTACTTTTGCAGACGCAAATTAAAATTCAAATTTTAAAAAAATAAAAATGGCAAACGTTAAGAATTTAAAGAAAGACATCAACTACGTTTTAGGAGATATTATTGAAGCGGTTTACTTGTTCGAAATTTCTACAACTGGAAAACCAACAACAGAAACTAATGCTTTAATTGACGAAGCTATTGCTGCTTTTGATGCTTTAATCACAAAAGTGAACGCAAAAAATGTAGAAGATAAAAAAGCACACTTCAAACAAATCAATGTTGAATTGGAACAAACTGCTAATCAATTGATTGCTAAAATCAACGAATTGTAGTCAAAAAAAAAGCAAAAAAAGTTTGAATTTGTTTTGGAAAATAGAAATTCAGACTTATATTTGCACCCGTAATGAGTCGCCAGCGTAGCTCAGTTGGCTAGAGCAGCTGATTTGTAATCAGCAGGTCGTGGGTTCGAGTCCCTCCGCCGGCTCTTTAATAAAACCATCTAATACTCTTAGATGGTTTTTTGTTTTATTAAAAAGGCATCAATTAAATTTAATTCAAGATTAAAAAAAACCGTCTCGATACATCGAGACGGTTTTCTGTTTTAGAGTAACTATGGAATTAGTAATTCAATTATTTTTGTTTTTTGATATCGGCAACATATTTAGTCAATTTCTTTCCATAAAGTGATTGTGCTACTTTTGGAGACATTGATTTTTGAATTGTGTCTAAGTATTTAATATTGATGTCATAGATCTCTGATAAGGCAATATAAGGGGCTACCTCGTAGTTTCTATTGTTTATCGCAAAGTTAGTTGCAAATAAATACTTTCGTTTTGTATTCGAGTCTTGCATTGCGTTTATACTGTCAATAGTTTTTGGGTTATTACTTTTGAGGGCATTGAATTTTTTTTCAATTAAAGTAAGATTTTCATCTGTGAAACGTGAATTTATTTTTTTGTATTCTTCAAATAAATCATTATTCTTTGAGCCTGTAATTTTTGCGCTTGAAAGATACGAGTCTAAACTAGTTTCAATAGTTATATTTCCCGGTTCAGCAAAAAAAGATAGGTTGTTGTCTAATGAATTGGTCACACCTCGGTCTAGAAATAAATAAAGCATCTCAGGAGATTTTAATTCTAAGTCACTTTCAAAAGCAGCGCTTCCATCTATCTTAATAGTATCAATAGCTGTAAGATTGTTGTTAACCACTTTTTGAATATATAACGTTCCTTTTTTTAATCCCTTAATATTTCCGGTGATATGTAAGTTTGTTTTTGATTCTTTTTCGTTACAAGATGACAAAAGTAAAAGGGTAACGAATGCAATAATAGATTTTTTCATATGAAGTTAATGTTTGTTTTTTTGTAACATGGTATCGCCATTATTTATGGTGATTTGTTCCGTCCCGAAACTTCGGAATCAGGATTGAATCATGGCGATTTCATTTGTGATTATATTTTGGCGCAAAATAAAGAAAATTGTTGGAATGATTTGGGAACGCATTCAAATTTTACAAAAAAAAATCCCAATCTAAAATTTTTAAATTGGGATTTTCAAAATTATTTTTTTATTTACGCTTTAAACCAAGCCTCTTTTAGCTTACTTTTAGAAGAATCTGTTGCTTTAAGGCCGTCATTTTCTTCATAAGGAAGTTTTACTTTTCCTTTAATGATTTGTTCTTTGTCGTCACGTTTAATTTTTAGGGTAATTGCATCATTTTCTTTCCAATTTTGACTTTCGATGATCATTTCAGTGATATTGTCTAATGAATAAGGCTTGTCATTTATAGCTACTAAAATATCACCTCCTTTAATACCCAGGCTGGTATAGAAATCGATTAATGGTGCATTTGGATCAACGATGATTTCTTTCGTGGTATGATTAACTGTGATATATGGTGTTTTTCCTTTTAAGAAAACATTGCCGGAAACTTTTTCTTTTAGGCTTGTTACACCCACTTTTGCCAAGTAAGCTGCATAAGGAATTGGAGTGGTTCCAGCGACATACGTTGTTAAAAAAGTTCCTACTTCAGGATAGGTTAAAGACGTGATTTTTGCAAAAAGCTCTTCGTCATTAAATGGTTTTGTAGGTCCATATTCATTCGACAGTTTTTGCATTAAATCAAGAATTCCTCTTTCACCATTGCTTTTTTCTCTGATTATAATATCCAGGCACATTCCAATAAGAGCTCCTTTTTCATATACATTTAAATATTGGTCTTTATAGGGTTGTGTCAATACATTAGCGCTCATGGTTGTAAAAGACATCGTATCATTCAAGGTATTGGCGCGAGTGATTTTTTCAGCTATTCGAGTGTAAAATTCTTCTTCATCAATTAAACCTTGGTTAATTTGAAAAAGATTGGAGAAATATTCTGTTACCCCTTCGTACATCCATAAGTGTTGTGACATTTTTGGGTCATTGTAATCAAAATATTGAATCTCTTTAGAATGGATAGATAAAGGAGTTACGATATGGAAAAATTCATGTGAAACCACATCTTTCATAGCTTTTATTAATTCGTCTTTTGGCATGATTTCAGGTAAAACTACCGTTGTTGCCGTAGGATGTTCTAAAGCACCAAATCCTTTTGCATCGTTTTCCTTCATGGTTGACAGATACAATAAAACGCTGTATTTTTTAGTAGTGTTTATTTTTCCTAAAAAGTTCTTTTGGGCAGTCATCATCGTCTTCATTTCTGGAGTAATGCTTTCAGCTGTATATTTTCCGGTTGGAGAATAAACACCAATCAGTATTTCCATTCCGTCAACTGTAAAAGTGGTGTAATCTGGTTTGGCATACATGATTGGATTTTCTACTAATTCAGCATAACGAGACGTTATAAATGTATCATTTGTGGTACTTGCGTCTAAATCATTCATAGATGTTGCTCCCCAAAGTGTTGCCGGATGTGAAATAGTTACTTGATAGGGTATTGACATATAATTTGTAAAATAACCCACAAAACAATGCGTGTTAAGCATTATGTTTTTGTCAACATCGATATTAGAACCTGCGGGTGAAAAAATTTCACCATCACCAAATTTTTTACCAGTTTCGGTGTCAAATGAATCGTTTACCAAATAGGTAATTTTATCTAAAGTTTTAGCATTCGAAATGGACCAAGAATTAGTATCCGTTTTCTTTACGGCCAATAGATTTCCTTTTGTATCATAGGCTTTTAAATCATCAATATAGCTGCCGTAGTTGTCTTCAGAATACGTTCCCGGAACTGTTTTTGGAATATGATATGTTATTTCATCATTAGAAATTGATGGCGCATTTACGGTTACCATCACCTTGTCGTTTTTTATATCATTTAGATTGATTGCAACCTGAACTTCTTGTTTTGCATTTATAGTAGCTGATGAACTGGCAGTTTTACAGCTCCAAAGAACTGAAGCTAAAGCAAGGGAAAAAAGTATTCGTTTCATTTTCGTGTATTTTTATTTTAGCTATTAGTCATTTAAGAAATGTAATTGTTACAATTTATAATGATTTAATGAAAACAGTAATAGTATTAGTTAATTTTGTCGATACCGGTAAATCGGGATTGGTATAGGATTTCATATTTTCGGCATCATCACCATTGATTTCTTTGAAAATGTGATTCATATTATCAATAATAACAAGTTCAGCATCAGGTTTTGCTTTTTTCAATAGCTCCGCATCGGTAACGTTGACTTGCAAATCTTTGGTTCCATTTATAAGCAATGTGGGGATTTTTAGCTTTTTGATTTCATCTTGTGGATTGTATTTTATCCATGAGATCATATAAGGTTGAACACTAGCTCTAAATAAAGAAGCTAACATTTGATTTTTTAGTTCAAAAGTTTTTCCGCTTTTAAGGATTTCAAGATCTTTTTGTACTTCTTCTTTTAGAAAAGGAGCTTGTTTCTCTATTTGCTCTACTAAAACAGCGTCAATCGTTCTACCCGCTCCCTCCAATGAAATGAATGCATCGGCATTGTTATTTGCGGCTAGCATTCCTATTAGAGAGCCCTCACTATGTCCGGCAATTATTATGCGGTTGTATTTTTTTTGATTTTTGAAATAAGTAAAAACGTCTTTTGCATCATTGACAAAATCATCAAATGAAAGTGTAGCTTCGTTTACAGTTCCAGCCATCATTTGCGCAATAATTCTTTTGTCATAACTGAAAACGGCAATATCATTTTTTACTAATTCTTCAGATAAGTATTTTGAAGCGTTGTTGATTAAACCTTTTTGGTTTCCATCTCTGTCTGTAGGTCCAGAGCCTGCAATTAGAATAACCAGATTTGTTTTTTTGTTTTGTCTTAAAGGAGAATACAACGAACCTTTTATCAATGGATTGATGGAGATTTCTTCTTTGTTAAAGGGTTTAAATTCTGTTTCTGTTTGAGAATAACCTAGTGTTGAAAATAATGTCAGTAATAAGAATAGTAATTTTTTCATTTTATTTAGTGTTTAATAGGCGCATTGTTTCTTCAGGATTAGCAACTAAAAACAAAAAGACTCCTGAATTACAGGAGTCTTTTTTAGTCAAGTTTATTTTTTATATAATATTTACCATCCAAATCTTCATCAAAATCATCTATTTTAACTGGTTTTGGTTTTGGTTTATTTGCAGTAGCTTTCTTTTTCCACATTTCAAATTTTTCTGCCGGCATCTTCTTTTTCATAATTTCAAGAATCTCTTTTTCAGCCAGACCAAATTCTTTTTTGATAATTTCAAAAGGATTTTTTTCCTCTAAGGCCAGTGTAACAAGTTTTTCTGTTTGTTCCCAGTTCAATTCTTTGCGGTTACTCTTTTTCATCACGTGAAAATTAATTCAAATAAGTTGTTAATGATTAATAAATATCGTTTCTAATTATATTCCAATATTAAGAAAAAAAATAATTACTTTGTATCAAAAGGGGATTTTTTTATTTTTTTTAGCTGTTTTTCTATTGAACGCGATTTTTGAAATGGTATTTTTAGCAAATTTTTCAGTTGGTTGTGTTCTTCGGGATTAGGGTGTGTATCGATACCATAGATAATTTCTTCTTTAGGAAGCGTCATAAATGTACCAAAAAGTCGATCCCAAACCGAAAATATATTCCCATAATTACTATCAGTATAGGGCAACACATGATGATGGTGTACTTTATGCATATTGGGAGAAACGATAAAATAGCTCAATATTGTATCCGCTTTTTTAGGAAGCGAAATATTAGCGTGATTGAATTGTGTGGCAATTACGGATAAAGTTTGGTATAGAAAAACCATCCACATAGGACTTCCTACGATTAAAACACCCAAAGTGGTGAATGTAAAACGGATCACACTTTCTCCCGGATGGTGTCTGTTTGCAGAGGTAGTGTCAACCCAAGTATCAGTATGATGGATTAAATGAAAACGCCATAGCAATTTGGTTTTATGTTCTACTAAATGTACTAAATAAGCGCCTATTAAATCCAATAAAAGCAATCCTACAAGCGCATATAGCCCTAGAGGCATTTGCGGAAGCCATTGCAAAATTCCAAAATGATTCGCAATTGTCCAATCAGCAGTTTTTAATAAAATAAAAGCCAGACAGAAATTGACAACGATAGTCGTGAATGTCAGGAAAATATTGATACTCGCATGATGCCATTTTTTATAAGTAAAATTAAAAAGTGGAAAAGCATTTTCTATTAACCAAAAAATAGTGATTCCGCCCACAAGAATTAAACTTCTATGGGAAGGTGGAATTGTAGAAAAATAAGCAACAATAGCATCCATAAAATTAGTATTTATTTCAAATCTAATGATTTTTTGCAGAAATTATCTATTTGATTACCCGAAAAGTACCATTTATTCTGGGACCCATGGGTTTAGCGGTTTTTGGGATTTGGTGTTTCCAGAAATGCTGTGTAGTTCCTTTCATTAACAATAAACTCCCGTGTTCCAGAACGATACTTTTTTTCTGGTCTTTATCAGAATTATGTTTTAATTGAAACGTACGTTCGGCACCAAAACTCACTGAGGCAATTACCGGATTTAT
>JBJOQF010000211.1:0-7156 GCA_046050185.1 Bacteroidota bacterium | reverse complement strand
TTTTTGAAAAAAGTTCTTAAAAAATCTAAACGTGTAAATTAGCCCCGATGGCAATGGAAATCCTTTATTTTTCTGATTTTTTTTCAGAAAATAAAGATTATAATGTACAGCGGGAGGAATCATTATTATGAATTCTAAAATTTGTGCTTCCAGAAAAAAAAGGCTACTTTGTAACAAAATCTATTATTGGATTACTAACGTGTATATGAGTGATAATCTAGAACATTCTTTTGTAAAGCAGTTGCAGGCAAATCAGAATATAATCCACAAAATTTGTAGGTTGTACACGAATGACGATGATGCACACAAGGATTTGTTTCAGGAAATCACAATTCAGCTGTGGAAAGCGTTTCCGAAATTCAGGGGCGACAGCAAGTTTTCTACTTGGGCATATCGCGTGGCTTTGAATACTGCAATTACTTTGTATCGAAAGACCAAACGATCGATAAACACTATTGAGTATGAAGGGCGACAACATTTTACTCATGATATTGAGTATAATTATGAGGAAGAAGAACAAATAAAGCTCCTGTATAAGGCCGTTTATCAGCTGAACGATATTGAAAAAGCACTGGTTTTTATGTATCTTGAAGATAAAAATTATACAGAAATAGCCGAAACATTAGGAATTAGCGAAGTGAATGCCAGAGTTAAAATGAATAGAATAAAAGGGAAATTAAAAAAAATATTAAATCCATTAGGAGTATGAAAGAGCTGGATTTATTAAAAAAAGATTGGCAGAAGAATGATAATTCTTTTGAACAAGTTTCGGAAATAGAGATTTATAAAATGATTCATAAAAAATCGTCTTCAATAGTGAAGTGGATTTTGATTATCAGTATTTTGGAAGTTTTATTGTGGACATCAATTAGTGTCATTTTTAATTCGGATGATTATTTAAAAAAGATCAAGCACGATGAATTAATCCAATATTTTGAAGTATTAACCATTTTTAATTATGGTGTGATATTGGTCTTTATTTATTTATTTTATAAAAACTACATCTTGATTTCGACAACTGTTTCCACAAAACAATTGATGAAAGACATTCTTAAAACCCGAAAAACGGTTCAATATTATGTTTGGTATAATCTTGGGATGATTGTTTTTAGCTTAATTATTGGTTTTGTAATTGCCTTTTCTTACAATCCTGATGTTGCTATTTTAAGAGAAAAGATTGCTAATGACGGAAAAATTATGACCATCACAATAGGCATTCTAATTTTGACAATTGCTGTGTTTTTTGGAATATTCTGGTTGTTTTACAGGTTATTGTATGGTATCTTATTGAAACGATTATATGCCAATTATAACGAATTAAAAAAGATTGATTTATAATAAAAAAGTTCCCCTACGAACTCTTTTTTATTATTAATAATCCCAACGGCGGGTTTTATTTAATTCTTCCTGTGCTTTTATTTCTTCCGCTGTAATAACTTTTAAAAACGAAGGATGTTGCTCAATGGCATATTCGACTTTTTCAACAATTTTTTCAATTGTATCATTATCGTAATCAATATCCAAAGGTTCTTTGATGATAAACGACTGCAGGATTCCTTTCTTTTTAATGAGTAATCCTTTTTTATCAAACGAACGACGGAAACCATCAATAACAACTGGGACTACAATAGGTTTGTGTTGTTTAATAATATGAGCGGTCCCTTTACGCACGGGTTTGAACGATTTTGTAGTTCCTTGTGGAAAAGTGATAACCCAGCCATCCTTTAAGGCTATTTTAATATTTTCAGTATCATCAGGGTTTATATCTTTCTTTTCTTTAACATCAACTCCTTTAGCTCGCCAGGTTCGTTCTACAGAGATAGCTCCTGCATACGCCAAAATTCTTGGCAATAAACCGGCTTGCATAGTTTCTTTGGCAGCAACATAATAAATATTCATTTTGGGCTGCCAGAGGTAAAATACATTTTTAATAGAATCTTCTCGCCCACTTAAACTAGCATTAAAGACATGAAACATAGCCACAACATCAGCAAAATAGGTTTGGTGATTGGAAATAAAAAGTACGTTCGTATCCGGTAAATTTCTGATAATTTCAGAACCTTCAATTTGTAATTCATTAAATCCTCTATAGCGTCTATGCGTAATACCTCCTAAGATTCGGATCAACCATTTTTTTATAAATAATATATGTCCAAAAGGATTTCTCTTAAACAACACCATAAAACTGTTTCATTTTTTAAAATTTGGACTACAAACTTACGAAAATAATATTTGTTGTTACCTACTGATTATCAGCAAATATTTTTAAAAATCACGCTAAATAAATTGTTTTTTTTCAATCTTGGGAAGACGAATATTTCAACCTAAAACCTTTTTCAAAACTTCTTTCAATTCACTCAACATCATAGCTGTAGCACCCCAAACTATGTGTTCCTCTATTTTAAAAGCCGGAACAGTAATTTTACCGGCATAGGAAGTTACCATTTCAGTGCTAATAATTATTTCATCGCTCAAAAAAACCGACAAAGGCAATTCAATTATATTTGCCACTTCATTAGGATCAGGACTAAAACTAATTTCTTCTCGGCTAATTCCTAAAAAAGGATGTACCATAAAATTACTTGGAGGAACGTATAATGCAGTAAAAGGCTTGATAATTTCTATATCTCTGGGAGAAATCCCTATTTCCTCATGGGTTTCCCGTAAAGCCGTATTTACAAAAACTTCATCTTCAAGTTCAAATTTACCTCCAGGAAATGCTATTTGGGAAGAGTGAGTTCCATCATAGGAACTTCTTACAATTAGTACTAAATGTGTTCTTCCATTTTTAGGATAGAACAACATCATGACTGCAGCTTTTCTTGATTTTTTATTATCAAATAGTCCATTTTTCAGAGCATCTATTCGCTCCAGAGGCGCCATTTTAATGTGCGCTTCAAATGCAGGAAGTTTTGCTTGAGCAAAATTAGGAACATATTTTAAAAAATCTTGAAAATCCATAATCAAAGTCTATTTTTGCATACCAAAACATCTTATAAATATAGTTTAGAAAATAACGTTTAGCAAATTTTCTAAAATCAAATTCAAATAAATAAAAATGTACAGCAAAGAAGAAACTCAAAAATTAAAACGAGAATTCTGGGTCACATTCGCAGAAAAATATCCTAGAAAATGGATGCTATACGATACCAAAATCAAGGATTTCTCTTTCAAGTTTTATGTAGATAATAAAAAGGCCCAAGTTTTAATAGATATCGAGCATCGTAACGATGAAAAACGTATTGCCTATTTTGAAAAAATAGAAGCGTTAAAAAATATTTTAGAAGAAGAATTTATTAAAGATTTGGTTTTCGAGAAAGACTACACTCTGGAAAGTGGCAAAACCATCAGTCGCATTTGGGTTGAAAAATTAGGTGTTGGTGTTAGTAACCGCAGCTATTGGGATGCCATTTTTGAATTCTATTATGAGAAAATGAATGCGCTGGAATTATTCTATTTGGAGTATGATGAATTTATCAAGGATATAGAATAATTCTACTGGTTATATTTTTACTATAATAAAAACAGTAAATTCTTAAATGAACTTAAATTTCTTATATGGAGTAAAATCTAACATGTAAGGAATTTAAGGTCATTAAAGCTTAAAATTACAGTTAGCTACAGTAGTAATTTTTAAGATTAAAAAGGATTACATATTGAAAATATTATAAACTACAATTCTATCATCATAATTGATGTACAATTGTTTCCTATTGTCTTGCTTTTTTCGGGTAATGATTGAAAGTGTACAATTGTCCCCATTATTGTCTTTACAAGTAAATGAATACACAATATCTGTATCATTTTCTTCAGTGGCTTGATAATCGATTATTTCAAATAATTGAATAACCTGGGAATAAATTATAATTCTATTTTTATTAGTATCTAATGTCACTAAAATATTGACCAAATCTAAATCAGACCATTTTCCCCATTTTCCTTTTTCATTTTTTTCTAAAACACTAAAACCCGAAGTTTTAAACTTATAGTTTTGGCTGTAGGAATGTTGTAATCCTAAAACCAAAAAAAGCAGCACTATATATATTTTTTTCTTCGTCATTATTTATAAATTAAAAATCAAAATTCATTATTTCTTTTCTCCCTGTTTCAAAATCGGATATCATTTCCTGAACGATAGCTCCCGCAGGTTTTATCTCGTGAATTAATCCTGCCACTTGACCTATTTCTAATTCTCCTTCTATTAAATCTCCCTCAAACATACCGCGTTTTGCTCTCGCTCTTCCTAATAAATTTATTAAATCTTCTTTTGTTGCGCATTGTTCATACAAATGCTTAACATCCTGATAAAATTTATTTTTAATCAATCGAACCGGAGCCAGTTCTTTCAAAGTCAATTGTGTATCACCTTCTTTGACATTTATAATGGTTTCTTTAAAATTCTCATGTGCCGATGATTCCACCGAAGCAGCAAATCTACTTCCTACCTGAACTCCATCAGCTCCCAGTACCATAGCGGCAAGCATCCCACGACCGGTAGCAATACCTCCGGCGGCGATCAATGGAATAGTAATTTTTTCTTTCACGATTGGGATTAGTGTAAATGTAGTCGTTTCCTCTCTTCCGTTATGTCCTCCTGCTTCAAATCCTTCGGCAACAATCGCATCAACACCAGCATCTTGTGCCTTTAATGCAAAAACAGAACTACTCACCACATGAACTACCGTTATACCATTTTTTTTCAAATAAGAAGTCCATGTTTTCGGATTTCCAGCTGATGTAAAAACAATTTTCACTCCTTCATCAACAATGATTTTCATAATTTCTTCGATATTGGGATACAACATCGGAACATTTACTCCAAAAGGTTTTGAAGTGGCTTTTTTACATTTTTGAATATGTTCCCGCAAGACTTCAGGATACATAGAACCCGCACCTATCAATCCTAAACCTCCTGCATTACTAACTGCACTCGCTAATTTATAGCCACTATTCCAAATCATTCCTCCTTGAATAATTGGATATTTAATTTTGAAAAGCTCAGTGATTTTATTCATGTATTATTGAGAATGTTAACGTTTTATTATTTTTCCACTTTTAGAAAAAGAATTGGATTCTACTTTATAAATATACATTCCTTTGTTCAATGCTTTCAATGAAATACTGGCTGATTGTGCTGTAATTTCTTTATCTAAAACTTTTTGTCCTAAAATGGTATAAATCGTAACCATTGCTCTATCAATGCTTTTGGGTAATAAAATCGAGACAAAATCGCTTGTAGGATTTGGATAAATTATAAAATCATTTTTAGAAAAAGTGTTCAATAATAATCCATTATTCAGAGCCAAATTAAAATCCGGAATACCGTAACCATATTGATTATTGGGGGTTGTAAACCTATCAGCAGATTTTATTACTAGTTGCCTGATTTCCTGATTAGTTTTTGCAGGATATGCCTGCCATAAGCAAGCAATCATTCCTGCCATGATAGGACTGGAAAAAGAAGTTCCGTTTGCAGTTATAATATTCCCAAATTCATCTGATAAAACAGCAGATTGCCCTTGAGCCATAACATCCGGTTTTATTCTTTGGTCAAAAGAAGGGCCAATGGAACTAAATGAAGTCAATAACTCTGATGCATTTACAGCGCCTACTGTAATTACTGACACTGCATCGGCGGGAACTCCAATATGTGGATTAGATGTCGCACCTGAATTCCCTGCAGACGCCACTACAATCATACCTCTACTAAATGCAATTTCAGCACCACGCGATATAAACGCGGTTGTACCGTTCATTTCACTATAAGTATGGTTGTAAGCCGTATTATCATAATCAAAATACCCTAAAGAAGTATTGATAATATCCACACCCAAACTGTCTGATTTTTCAGCTGCTTCTACCCAAAGTGATTCCTCAACAGGGTTTTCGGAAGCGTCATCTTCGGTGATAAATAAATAATAGGAAGCATCTGGCGCAGTTCCCACCAATGAATTTTCTTTGTAACCACCCATTGAAGAAAGTACTGATGTTCCGTGTGAAACTCCAGTGTAAAAATCTGGATTTCTTAAAACAAAATTATACCCTCCTAAAATTTTATTATTATCGCGTAATCTTTGAAAAGGTTGAGCTGTATTAACACCTGGAAAACCAGCATCCAGAACCGCTATTATTTTCCCTGAACCGGTATAATTCTGTTGATGTAACAGTTGTCCGTTAAGCATCTGGATTTGATTCACAGATGTTCCGTAAGCGTAATCAATTTTGACTTTATTATTTTTAGTTACCTTTTTAATTTTAGCCGACTTTACTATTTTTCCCGTTTGATTGAGGGATTTATTTGCAAAATCTACTTTACTTACAAAAGAAAATGTCAATAAAGAATTTATGATTGCTTGTGTTCCCCGAATATGAATGGCATTCAACCATTTAGATTTTGCCATAACCGTAATTCCTGTTACTGCCTTTATTTGGTTGATGTATGATGCTTCAACAGGAATATCTTTAAAATCTAAAGCTATATTCTGATTAGTTCTTCTATCCAAAGCTCTTTGGGAAAGCATTAGTAAAGGCGTATTTAAATAGGATTGATAATTGGGTTTCGCATTAAAATATACCCAAGCATCTTCTTGAGAAAAGCTTACTGAGGTAACAAGTAAAAAAAGCAGCAAATAGATTTTTCTCATAGTCAACTTTATTTGTTAAGCGGCATAAAATCAAACTAACCCTTCGGCCGAAACACCAAATATATCTGTTTCATAGTATTTTAAATTCAACTGAAGCAATTGTTTTAAAACTTATTTATAATGAGTACTAAACTAAGAAATTACTCCCGAACCAACTAATTCATCTCCTAAATACCAAGCAACAAATTGCCCTTCGGTTATTGCAGATTGAGGTTCATCAAACGCAACAAACATACCATTTTCAAATTGATGTAATGTAGCTTTTTGTAAAGGTTGCCTGTAACGAATTCGTGCCATAACGTCCATAGTTTCGCCATTGGACAAAGCCAAATCTTTACGAATCCAATGCACTTCGGATTTTTCTATCTGCAATGCTTTCTTGAACAAACCAGGATGCTGACTGGTTAAACCAGTATAAATAGTATTCGTTTCCACATTAGTGGCTATGATAAATAATGGATCTGTAGTTCCACCTACATTCAATCCTTTTCTTTGTCCAATGGTAAAATAAT
>JBJOQF010000210.1:0-9796 GCA_046050185.1 Bacteroidota bacterium | reverse complement strand
TATATGGATGAAACCGAAGTTACGAACTTTATGTACTTAGAATATTTAGATTGGTTAAAAAGTGTTTTTCCACCAACTGAAGAAAATTACAAAAATATTTACGAAGGTGCATCTCCTGATACTTTGGTTTGGAGAAATAGATTGGGTTATAATGAGACAATGACTAATAATTATTTAAGACATCCGTCTTATGCAAATTATCCTGTTGTAGGGGTAAATTGGATTCAAGCAGTTGAATTTAGTAAATGGAGAACTGATCGTGTAAACGAAGCAGTTTTAGAAAAAAACGGCTATCTTAAGAAAAATGCTAAAACTCAAGATGTAACTGCAGAAAGTTCTTTTAGTACTGAAACCTATTTGAACACTCCTACATCAACTTATGGTGGGAATGAGGAAATCGTTTTAAAAGGTGGTAAAGGTACTAGAAAAGCGCCAAAAGCTGGGAAAGACGGTAAGGTTACAGAGCAAAAAAATGTATATGCTCAACGTTCTTCGGGAATTATACTTCCGGAATACAGACTTCCTACCGAAGCGGAATGGGAATATGCAGCAGCAGCTGATGTTGGTCAAAGAGAATATAATGTTTATAAAGGTCAGAAAAAATATCCTTGGTCCGGAACTTATACTCGTTCTGGAAAAAGACAAAGTAAAGGAGATCAGTTAGCCAATTTTAAACAAGGAAATGGAGATTACGGTGGTATAGCTGGTTGGTCTGATGACGGTGCTGATATTACTAATGCAGTAAAAAGTTATCCAGCAAATGATTTTGGATTGTATGATATGGCTGGAAATGTAGCAGAATGGGTACAGGATGTTTATAGACCAATTATTGATAACGAATCGAATGATTTTAATTATTTTAGAGGGAATCAATACACTAAAAATAAAATTGGAGCTGATGGGAAAGTAGAAATCGTTACTAAAGAAACCATGAAGTACGAAACTTTAAGCAATGGTAAAAAAGTTGCAATTAGTTTTCCTGGTCAAATTGCTCAAGTTCCAGTAGATGAAAATGAAACTTATTTAAGAACAAATTTTGATAAAAGTAATAATATCAATTATAGAGACGGTGATAAGCAATCTACAAGATATTATGATTTTGGATCTTCTGAATCAGATAACGAAAAACAAAAAGAAGAAAAAATCATGTACAATTCTCCTAAACACAATGTCACTACAGACAGTTTAGGAAAAATGGTAAGAAAATACGATGTGTCCAGTAAAAGAACTACTTTGATAAATGATGATGTAAGAGTTTATAAAGGAGGGTCTTGGAGAGATAGAGCGTATTGGTTAGACCCTGCGCAAAGAAGATATTTTCCTCAAGATATGGCTACTGATTATATTGGATTTAGATGTGCAATGTCAAGAGTTGGTGCTAAAGCAGATAAGAAAAAATCAGCAAGAAATTAATTTTAATATAAAATAGTAATAAAAAGCCCTTTGATTAGGGCTTTTATTTTTTAAATTGTTTTTATATGGATATCAATTACATTCATAGTTTGTTTTTAAAATGTAAATCGGTTTCAATAGATACTCGTAAAATTGAACCAAACTCATTATTCGTTGCAATAAAAGGAGATCGTTTTGATGCAAATACATTTGCTGCTGAAGCATTAGAAAAAGGCGCTTCGTATGTTATTATCGATAATAAAGATTATTTTATTGATCAAAGAACTGTTTTGGTTGAAGACAGTTTAATCACTTTACAAGAATTAGCAAAATTCCATAGAGCATATTTAAAATTACCTATAATTGCCCTCACGGGGAGTAATGGAAAGACCACAACAAAAGAGCTCATTAATGTTGTCCTTTCGAAAAAATATAAAACCAAGGCAACAATTGGTAATTTAAATAATCATATTGGAGTGCCATTGACTTTGCTTTCTTTTAATGCAGAAACTGAAATTGGGATTGTAGAAATGGGCGCTAATCATAAAAAAGAAATAGAATTTCTTTGTGAATTAGCCAAGCCAGATTATGGTTATATAACTAATTTTGGTAAAGCACATTTAGAGGGTTTTGGCGGAGTAGAAGGTGTCATTGAAGCAAAAAGCGAGATGTATCAATATCTTTTTGAAAATAACAAACTTGCTTTTATAAACTTGGAAGATCCTATTCAGGTTGAAAAAGCAAAAATCTTGAAATCGTATGCTTTTGGCATAAATAAAGATTATGCAAATGTGAATATAACGGCTGTAAGTGCAAATCCATTCGTTGAAATTAATTATCTTAATCTTACAATTAAATCCCATTTAATTGGATTATATAATGCCAATAATATTAATGCAGCTCTAACTATAGGTAAATATTTTGAAGTTGAGGATAATGCTATTAAAGTGGCATTAGAAAGTTATATTCCTGAAAACAATCGATCTCAACTATTAAATAAAGGAACAAACCAAATTATCCTGGATGCCTATAATGCTAATCCAAGCAGTATGGCTGTGGCCATTGAGAATTTCATACAATTGGATAATCCCAATAAGATTATGATATTAGGCGACATGTTTGAATTAGGTCAGGAAAGTCCACAAGAACATAAAGCAATTGTAACAATGCTTTGTAATGAAGAAAAAGTGAAATGTTATTTTATTGGTAAAGCATTTTATGACAATAGAATTGATAAAGATAATTACTCTTTTTATGATACATTTGATTCTTTTGCAAGTTATTTAAAAGAAACAAAAATTGGAAATAGTACAATATTAATAAAAGGATCAAGAGGAATGGCTTTAGAGCGAACTTTAGATTTCTTGTAATAGAAATTCTATTTTTTTAAAAATTTAAAAGTCATCATGTAATTCATTGATGGCTTTTTTTGATTAATTAAATACTTATTGAAAATCCAATGTGGTTTTCTTTTTTATTAAGCTCTAATTTTTTTTCTAAATGGGAAACGCGCTAATTCTTCTGCCGTATCAGGAATATTATTTCGGGAATTTATCTCGTTGATATTTTTATCAAAGAATGCTGCGTTAATATCTTTATAGTATATAAATGATTCCGTTTAGTTTTTTTATTATGTACAAGAAATCCTTTTATTAGACCTATAAAAATACAATTGTAGAGAAGTTTTAAAGAGAAATTTTCGGGATATTTAAAAAAAAACAGCCGAAAAAATATGATTAGACTGTATTTGTTTCTAAAAACTGTGTTTTAAAGTAAAAAAATATGCAATTTGAGTCATTCAAAAGATTTAAGATACGTTTCATCTTTTTTCAATTTATGTTGAAATAAACTTTAAATAATAGTATGGATACTATAAAATATATGATGAGAATTTTCTTTTTAATAACCTTATCAGTAATACTGTCAAAATGTTCTTCAGCAGGTGGTTCTATAAAATCAGCTCCTAAACCAACTCCATCATTAGCTGTAAATGAAGTTGAATTTTGGATGACTAAAGGCAATCAGACTGTAAATTTCCAAAAACAAACATCAATTTTAGCATTTGGTACAACTTATAATAATTATACTACTATTGAAGTTGATGATTCACAGATATTTCAAAGTATTGATGGATTTGGATATACTTTAACTGGTGGGAGTGCTCAAGTTATTAATGAATTAAACGCGCAGAAAAAACAAGAATTATTACAGGAATTATTTGGCAACAATGAGAATTCAATCGCTATAAGTTATTTAAGAATAAGTATTGGTGCTTCAGATATGAATACAACGCCATTTACTTATGATGATTTGCCAAGTGGACAAACTGATGTGAATTTGGATAAATTTAGTTTAACTCCAGACAAAAAAGACTTGTTATCATTGTTAAAAGAAATACTGGCAATCAATCCAAAGATTAAAATAATAGCTACTCCATGGTCTCCGCCAGTATGGATGAAAGACAATAATAATTTTGTTGGAGGAAGTTTAAAACCGGAGTTTTACAGAGTTTATGCACAGTATTTTGTGAAATACATACAAAAAATGAAAGCCGAGGGAATTTTCATTGATGCCATTACACCACAAAATGAACCATTACATCCGGGGAATAATCCCAGTATGCTGATGCTCGCTTTACAACAGGCGAATTTTATAAAAAATCATTTAGGCCCTGCTTTTCAAACTGCAAATTTGACAACTAAGATTATAATATATGACCATAATTGCAACAAACCGGAATATCCTATAACGGTTTTAAATGACATTTCGGCTTATCCTTTTATTGACGGTTCTGCATTTCACTTATATGAAGGGGATATAAGTGCATTGTCAACAGTTCACAATGCTTTTCCCAATAAAAACTTATATTTTACAGAACAATACACATCTTCAACCGGAAGTTTTGAGGGTGATTTAAAATGGCATGTAAAAAATGTGGTTATTGGTTCTATGCGGAATTGGAGTAAAACGGCATTAGAATGGAATTTAGCCAATAATGCTTCTTTTGGGCCTAGTACTCCTGGTGGTTGTACTACCTGTAAAGGCGCATTGACTATAAATAGTAGTGATAGTTTTACTAGAAATGTAGGATATTATATCATTGCACATGCTTCTAAATTTGTTCCTGCTCATTCCGTTAGAATTGCTAGTACTATAGGTGGGAATTTGAATAACGTAGCTTTTAAAACTCCTAGTGGGAAAAAAGTTTTAATTGTTGAAAATGATGGGAACACAGTTGAAATTTTTAATATTAAATACAATGGAAAGTGGGTAGCGACGTCATTAGAATCTGGTTCAGTAGGGACATATATTTGGTAAAACACCTTATATTTGGTAAAAAAACTTACGTAATATTTATTGAATGAAAAAAATCACAACAGTCGCATTTTTAGCAGTATCTTTTTTAGTACTTGGGCAGCAGAAAAGTAAAATACAAGCGAAGCCCTTTTCAACAAAAAACAAAACAGTTAGTGTATATACAACAGCAGACAGTACAAAATTAAGATTGACACTAACAGATAATTTAGTTTTTACATCTTCTAAACAACCACTGGAAACTGAAATTTCTGTTTTTGTTGTGCCTGATAAAACCTTCCAAAAATTCATGGGAATTGGAGGTGCAATAACAGATGCAAGCGCAGAAGTTTTTTCTAAATTATCAAAAGACAAGCAACAAGAACTTTTAAATGCCTACTACGATACCGAAAAAGGAATAGGTTATTCATTGATAAGAACAACAATTCACAGTTCTGATTTTAGTAGTGGAAGCTATACGTATATTAAAGAAGGAGATGGTGACTTGAAAACTTTTAACATCGATCATGATAGACAATTTCGCATTCCGATGCTTAAACAAGCTATAAAAACAGCTGGTGGAAAATTAGTACTATATGTTTCACCGTGGAGTCCACCAGCATTCATGAAAAGTAATAATAGTATGTTAAAAGGAGGTACATTGTTACCAGAATATTATCAGTCTTGGGCTAATTATTATACAAAATTTATCAAAGCGTATGAAAAAGAAGGAATGCCAATTTGGGGTCTTACCGTTCAAAATGAACCTATGGCAACCCAAACTTGGGAATCTTGTGTATATACTGCTGAAGCAGAAAGGGATTTTTTAAAAAATTATCTTGGGCCTACCATGAAAAAAGAAGGTTTGGGAGATAAGAAAATTGTGGTTTGGGATCACAATCGAGATTTGATGAATCAAAGAGCAAATGTAATTTTTTCTGATCCGGAAGCAGCAAAATACGCTTGGGGAATGGGGTTTCATTGGTATGAAACTTGGGCAGGAGGAATGCCTATGTTTGATAACGTTCGTAAAGTTCATGAAGCATACCCAACTAAAAACTTATTATTTACTGAAGGATGCATTGAAAGATTTGATGCTAAAAAATACCAATTGTGGGCAAACGCAGAACGTTACGGGATTTCTATGATTAATGATTTCAATAATGGAACAGTGGGTTGGACTGATTGGAATATCTTATTAGATCAAAACGGAGGTCCAAATCACGTAGGTAATTTTTGCTTTGCTCCAATTCACGCAGATACCAATTCAGGGGAATTAATTTATACTCCGAGTTATTATTATATTGGTCATTTTTCAAAATTTGTTCGTCCTGATGCCAAAAGAGTCAGTACAGCTGTGAGCAGAAGCAGTTTGTTAAGTACTTCATTCCTGAATACAGACGGAAAAATGGTTACAGTGGTAATGAATCAAAGTAATAAAAGTGTTACCTATAATCTAATTATAGCTTCTGAAAAAACAGTAGTGGTTATTCCTGCTCATGGAATTCAGACATTAGTTTATTAAATTCTAGAACTTGTAAGAGAAGTTGATGCGAATCATTTTTCAATTTAGACTTTTTAGAATTCATAAATCCAAGTGAATAAAAAAATAAAATGCTATTTTCTAATCTTTGGATTATGAAATAAATGAATTTTGATTATAAAAATAACGATGCGCTTAAAAATGAAAAAAATAATAACTACGACACTTTTATTGACCTACTTTATTGCGTTTTCTCAACAGAAAACAATTGACCAAAAAGTAAATGCTTTGCTAATGCAAATGACACTTGAAGAGAAAATCGGGCAATTAAATCAATACACAGGAGATAATACTGCGACTGGACCTATAACCATAAATCCGAATAAACAATCTGAAATTAAAGCGGGTTTAATTGGTTCTATGTTGAATATTTTGGGAACACAATACACGAGACAATACCAAGAATTAGCCATGCAATCCCGATTGAAAATCCCTTTGTTATTTGGTCAGGATGTTATTCATGGATATAAAACTACTTTTCCAATCCCTTTGGCGGAAGCAGCAAGTTGGGATTTAGATGCGATGGAACTTTCGGCAAGAATTGCTGCAACTGAAGCGGCTGCAAGTGGAATCCATTGGACATTTGCACCAATGGTGGATATTTCTCGTGATCCACGTTGGGGGCGAGTGATGGAAGGTGCTGGAGAAGACACCTATTTAGGTTCAAAAATTGCTTATGCGAGAGTAAAAGGTTTTCAAGGGAATTTAGGTGATATTAATTCTGTAATGGCTTGCGTTAAACATTTTGCTGCTTATGGAGCTGCTGTTGGCGGGAGAGATTACAACTCGGTTGATATGAGTGAAAGAATGCTTTGGGAAACCTATTTGCCACCTTTCAAAGCAGCTTTGAATGCGGGTGCTGCAACCTTTATGAACTCGTTCAATGATATTAATGGAATTCCGGCAACAGGAAATAAATATTTGCAAAGAGACATATTGAAAGGAAAATGGAATTTTAAAGGTTTTGTAGTTTCTGATTGGGGTTCAATAGGGGAAATGATCAATCATGGATATGTAAAAGATAGTAAAGAAGCTGCATTAGCTGCAATAACTGCAGGGAGTGATATGGACATGGAAAGCAATGCGTACCGCTATAATTTGGCACAATTAGTAAAAGAGAAAAAGGTTTCAATTGCGTTAATTGATGATGCTGTGAAAAGAATTTTACGCAAGAAATTTGAATTGGGATTATTCGAAAATCCTTATAAATATTCTAATCCGGAAAGAGAAAAGGCAGCTTTAAATAATCTGGAACATAGAAAAGCAGCCAGAGAAGTTGCAGCTAAAAGTATCGTACTGTTAAAGAATGAGAAAAACATTTTGCCGATTTCAAAACAAACAAAAACAATTGCTTTTATTGGTCCTTTGGTCAAAGAACACAAACAAAACATGGGTTTTTGGTCTGTAGAATTGCCTGAAATAGATTATGATAAGCAAATTGTTTCTCAATGGGAAGGTTTGCAGAATAAAATAGGAAATACCGCTAATTTGCTTTACGCCAAAGGTTGTGAAATTGAAGGTGATAACAAAGATGGTTTTGCCGAAGCAATTGTTGTTGCAAATCAAGCGGATGTAGTGATTTTAAGTATTGGTGAAAGAAGAGATATGAGTGGTGAAGCTAAAAGCCGCAGTAATCTTCGTTTGCCGGGTGTTCAGGAGGATTTGATTAAAGCCATTCAAGCGACTGGAAAACCGGTTGTGGTTTTGATTAACACAGGAAGACCGCTTATTTTTAATTGGACTGCTGACAATGTTCCTGCAATTTTGTATACCTGGTGGTTGGGAAGTGAAGCTGGAAATGCTATCGCTGATGTTTTGTTTGGCGATTATAATCCTTCTGGGAAATTACCTATGTCTTTTCCAAGAGAAGAAGGACAAATTCCCATCTATTACAATCATTTTAATACAGGAAGACCGGCTCCAAACGAAACAGCATCCAATTATGTTTCGGCATATACTGACATAAAAAACAGCCCTAAATTTCCTTTTGGATATGGATTGAGTTATACTTCTTTCGAATATTCTAATTTGAAATTATCCCAAAATAAAATTAAAAATACCGAAAAGATAGCAGTTTTACTAAATGTAACTAATTCAGGAAAAGTGGCTGGGGAAGAAGTAGTTCAGTTGTACTTAAGAGATAAAGTTGGGTCAGTAGTACGACCAATTATTGAACTAAAAGATTTTCAAAAAATAAAACTAAATGCAGGTGAAACTAGAACGGTAAGATTTAGTATTGACAAAGAAAAATTGTCTTTTTATAATGCAGCTTTACAATGGAGTGCTGAGCCGGGAGATTTTGATTTAATGATTGGCTCGTCTTCTGCAGATATTCGTTTGAAAGACACTTTTGAATTGGTGAAATAGTAAAAGGAATGTTTATTCAGAAAGTGCTTAAAAAAATAAGAATAAAAGAATGTGAATCTTGTTTGTAAAACGGTTTTCTACTTGAGAAATTTGTGGACTTGAATTTATTTTATGGATATAAAACTTTTGCTATTTATATAATAGATATAAAAAACCTATTTCTATTTTAATAAAGCTTTGATATTTATAAATGAAAATTAATATATTTGATGCGATATTTTTTAAATTTATTTAGTGTGCAACGATGTTGAAATTGATATAAATAAAATAAAAAAGTATTGACTCTAAATCAATTTTCCTAAAAAGACTTGTAGTTATTGTATGAATTAGGACAATAAATTTGATAAAGAGGGAATTTAAAAAAGAGGTTTGTCTTATGATATAACCTCTTTTAAATTCTGTTTCAATACTTTTTTAACAACAATTAACTAACAATTTTCTAATTCTTATTTGCGTCTTTTAATATAGCATTTAGATTTTCTTCGGTAAGTTTACCTCCAGATAATAAAAGAAATTTATTTAGAGGCATATCCGCTAACATTGCTTCTAAAAATTTAGCAGCTTTTTTCTCGTCTTCAGTTTCTGCTTTTTTATTATCTCCAGTGAAACTTTGAATAATTTGGGCATATATTTCCGCACTATTTGGTGCGTTTTTAAATTCTTTGAATAAAGATTCGCGGGTAAAAAACACTTTTACAGTTTTTGTAGATTGAATATCAATAGTTTGCTGTAAAGGTAAATCACGAGAAGAACCTCCAACACGTATATCAAATTTTCCTGATTTTACAACCCAATCATGAGATTTTGAATTGAAATAAGCAAAGTCACGAGAAGTTAAATGAAAAGTAACTGTTTTTTCTTCATCAGGTAATAAAGTTACTTTTTCAAAATGTTTCAATTCATTTTCAGGTCTTGAAACTTCAGTTTCTTGTTCGTGAACATACAATTCAACAACTTCTTTACCAGTTACTTTACCAGTATTTTTTACCTTTAAAGAAATTGTGATGTCATCAGTATCTTTAGCTGAAGTACTATTTGTTTTTATATCTGAATAGGCAAATGTCGTATAACTCAAGCCGTATCCAAAAGGAAAGTTAGGTTCGATTTTCTTTTTATCATAATAACGGTATCCAATAAAGATTCCTTCACCATAATTTGCATTTCCATCTTTTGAAGGGAAATCCATTGCAGTTGGAGTAT
>JBJOQF010000209.1:0-6759 GCA_046050185.1 Bacteroidota bacterium | reverse complement strand
TTTGAAAAACAATACTTAAATCGAACTCTTGTTGATGCAGAGCTTGATATGTATTTTGTTCATGATCGTAGCTTGAGAGAAAGTGGACACGATACAACAGACAGACTTATAAATACATGTGCTGATTTAAATTCAGTAGATATAAATAGCTTTCTTTATAAATATGAAAAGGACATTGCGTATTTGATAAAGGAATATTTTAATGATAATTTCCAAGTTGGAGATGTAATATATACTTCGGAAGAATGGGAACAAAAAGCACTTTTTAGAAAAGAGAAAATAGATGAGTTGTGTTGGAATGACGAATTAAGCATGTATTTTGATTATGATTTTGTGAATAAAAAACAATTCCCATTTGAAGCAGCAACAACATTTTTTCCTTTATGGGCTGGATTGTGTAATGAACACCAGGCTAAAAAATTAGTAGAAGCAGCTTTGCCACAATTTATAAAAACAGGTGGAATTACAGGAAGTACAAAAGCGAGTAGTGACAGTTTTTCAAAAGATGCGCCACAACGGCAATGGGATTATCCATTTGGTTGGGCACCACATCAAATGTTATTGTGGGAGGGTTTAATTAAATATAAATTTTTTAATAAGGCTCAGGAAATGGTTTATAGATGGCTGTGGTTAATTACTAAAAATGCGGTTGAATATAACGGAACCATTCCTGAAAAATTTGATTTAGAAATCAGTTCGCACAAGGTTTTTGCTGAATATGGTAATGTAGGAACTGAATTTGATTATATCGCCAAGGAAGGATTTGGTTGGGTAAATGCATCATATCAATACGGTTTGGAAATATTGAGTGACAATTTGAAACAAGAACTAAATAAGTTGACTTCGCCTGATGAATTGTTTTAATGTGAAATAAATAAATAAATTTATCATTTGAATACTATTTTTTTTAACTTTATAATAAATTAAACTTATTTATTATGACTGTTAATCAAATATTAAGCAAAAAAGGAAAGGAAGTTTATTCCATACTTTCCACTAACACTGTATACGAAGCTTTGACGGTGATGAGCGAAAAAAATATTGGAGCGATTCTTATTATCGAAGATGGAATTTTGAAAGGCGTTTTGTCTGAGAGAGATTATGCGAGAAAAATTGTTTTAAAAGCTAAATCTTCAAAGAAAGCCTTGGTTCATGAAATTATGGAGTCAGATGTAGTTACAGTAAAACCTTCGGATAATCTAGAATATTGTATGGAATTGATGAGTATAAAAAGAGTTAGACATTTGCCTGTTATAGAAAACAATACAGTTATAGGAATTATTTCCATAAGCGATGTTGTAAAAGCAATAATTGAAATCCAAAAAGATACAATACAACATTTGAATTCTTATATTACTCAATAAAAAGAGTAAAAATATCATAATTATAAAAAGCTGCAGTTTGCAGCTTTTTTTTTTTGAAATCTAAATCGATTTGTTTTATATGAAAGAATGAACTGAAAGTCCTCTTTTTTAAAATCAAGACTCCTATCTTTGTAAGTTAGTATAAAATCTAACAAAAAATGGACAAGAATAGCAAAAGAAGAGAAGCATTATTATACCACGCAAAGCCAACTCCAGGTAAAATTCAGGTAGTTCCCACTAAGAAATATGCAACGCAAAGAGATTTGTCTTTGGCCTATTCTCCCGGTGTTGCTGAGCCTTGTTTAGAGATAGCAAAAGACGTTAATAATGTTTATAAATATACTGCAAAAGGGAATTTAGTTGCTGTGATTACTAATGGAACTGCGGTATTGGGTCTTGGTGATATTGGTCCAGAGGCATCTAAGCCAGTAATGGAAGGTAAAGGATTGTTATTTAAAATATTTGCTGATATTGATGTATTTGACATTGAAATTGGAACTAAAGATATTGAGGAATTCATACAAACTGTCAAAAATATAGCGCCAACTTTTGGTGGAATTAATTTAGAAGATATCAAAGCACCAGAGTCTTTTGAGATAGAAAGAAGGTTAGTTGAAGAGTTGAATATACCTGTAATGCATGATGATCAACATGGAACAGCTATTATATCATCGGCAGCTTTGTTGAATGCTTTAGAACTGGCTAATAAAAAAGCAGAAAATGTAAAAATGGTCGTTTCAGGAGCAGGTTCTGCCGCTCTTGCTTGTGCTGATTTGTATGTTTTATTAGGGGTGAAAATTGAAAATATATTGATGTTTAACAGTAAAGGTGTCTTGACAAAAGACAATTCTTCTCTTTCTGCTTTGCAACAAAAATATGCCAAAGACATAAAGCCAATGAGTCTTGAAGAAGCATTAGTTGATGCTGATATCTTTTTAGGTCTGTCAACAGGAGGAATTATGTCACCACAAATGTTGATGGGAATGGCAGAAAGTCCAATCGTTTTTGCGATGGCAAATCCAGATCCAGAAATTGATTATAATCTTGCTGTTGCAACTAGAAAAGACGTTATCATGGCTACAGGACGTTCAGATTTTCCTAATCAGGTAAACAATGTTCTTGGATTTCCGTATATTTTTAGAGGAGCGCTTGATGTTCGTGCTACTAAAATAAATGAAGCCATGAAAATGGCGGCTGTAAAAGCATTGGCTTTATTGACAAAAGAATCAGTTCCTGAACAAGTAAATGTAGCTTATGGAGCGACTAAATTGGTTTTTGGAAAAGAATATATTATTCCTAAACCATTCGATCCAAGATTGATAACGATTGTAGCGCCTGCTGTTGCAAAAGCTGCTATGGATTCTGGAGTAGCATTAAACCCTATTACTGATTGGAAAAAGTACGAGGAGGAGCTTTTGGACCGTTTGGGGAATGATAACAAAATGGTTCGTTTGATTACCAATAGAGCTAAAATGAACCCAAAAAGAATCGTTTTTGCTGAAGCAGATCATTTAGATGTTCTTAAAGCCGCTCAAATTGTATTAGAAGAAGGGATTGGTTTTCCAATTTTATTGGGGAACAAAGAAATAATTTTAGAATTAAAAGAAGAGCTAGGTTTTGATGCCGATGTTCAAATTATAGATCCAAAAATAAAAGAAGAAGAATCTACAAGGAATAGATTTGCAAAAACCTATTGGTCGTCCAGACAAAGACGTGGAATATCTTTATTTGATGCCCAGAAATTAATGCGTGAAAGAAACTATTTTGCAGCTATGATGGTCAATGAAGGTGAAGCAGATGCATTAGTTACCGGACATTCCAGAAGCTACCCATCTGTTGTAAAACCAATGTTGCAACTTATTGATAAGGCTCCAGGAGCTTCTCTTGTTGCCACTACAAATATGATGATGACGGCTCGTGGGCCAATGTTTTTATCAGATACGGCTATAAACATAAATCCTTCGGCGGATGATTTAGCTAAAATCGCTATTATGACTGCGAAAACGGCCAGAATGTTTGGAGTGGAACCGGTAATTGCAATGATATCGTATTCTAATTTTGGTTCTTCAACAAATGAAAGTGCTGCAAAAGTAAGAGAAGCAGTAGCTTATTTGCATAAAAATCATCCTGATATGGTTATTGACGGAGAAATTCAAGCTGATTTTGCTTTGAATCCAGAAATGTTGAAGGAAAAGTTTCCGTTTTCTAAATTAGCAGGTAAAAAAGTAAATACCTTAATTTTTCCTAATCTGGAATCGGCTAATATTACCTATAAACTTTTGAAAGAGTTGAATAAAGTAGATTCAATAGGACCTATTATGTTAGGAATGGGAAAACCAGTTCATATATTCCAACTTGGTGCAAGTGTAGAAGAAATGGTAAATATGGCGGCTATTGCTGTGATTGATGCTCAGGAAAAAGAGAAGAAAAAGAATCATGTAAATTAGATAGTTCTTTGACAAAAAGAATATTTAAACAAATAAATTTAGCCAAATTATTTGCTAATTGTATTATATTTGATGACATATATTATAAAAAATGATTGCACATATACAGGGGAAATTAGTAGAAAAGACACCAACACAGGTAGTTATTGATTGTGGAGGTGTAGGATATGATGTGAATATATCCTTACATACTTATTCTTTACTTCCTAATACTGACTTTATAAAATTGTATACGCATCTTCAAATAAAAGAAGATGCACATACTTTATTTGGTTTTGTAGAAAAATCAGAAAGGGAGATTTTTAAATTATTAGTATCAGTTTCTGGTATTGGGGCTAGTATTGCCAGAACCATGTTATCATCATTAGACCCAAAACAAATTACAAATGCTATTGCATCCGGTGATGTAGTTACAATTCAATCTATAAAAGGAATTGGTAGCAAAACGGCACAAAGAGTAATACTTGATTTAAAAGAAAAAGTATTGAAATTGTATGATTTAGATGAAGTTTCTATGTCGCAAAGCAATACAAATCGAGATGAAGCGTTATCCGCTTTGGAGGTTTTGGGTTTTGTTCGAAAAACTTCAGAACGAATCGTAGAAAAAATTATCAAAGAGGATCCAGATGCTTCAGTTGAATCGATTATTAAGAAAGCTTTAAAGAACTTATAATAAGGTTGCCAAAACAAGAATTATATGCATAAAATTTGTATTTTTTTGCTAGTCATATTTTGTAGTTTTGTATCGCGAGCTCAGGTAACACCAGTAGCTCAGGATACAATTAAAACAGGGTTCTCTACAGGGAAAGTTCAGTTAAAAGATCCTCAAAGTGTCCTCTCTGCTTACACATATGATCCAGTTACTGATAGGTATATTTATACCAATTCTGTAGATGGATTTTCTATTAACTATCCTATTATTTTAACTCCAAAAGAGTATGAAAACTTGGTTTTGAAAGAATCTATGCGGGATTATTTCAAGAAAAAAGTGGACGCTATTGACGGAAAAAAAGAGGGTAGTGAAGCTGCTAAAAAAGATTTATTACCAAGGTATTATATAAAATCAGGACTTTTTGAGTCTATTTTTGGAAGTAATACTATTGATGTAAAACCAACTGGATCCATAGAAATGGATTTAGGGATGCGCTATACAAAACAAGATAATCCTTCATTTTCTCCTAGAAATAGATCTAATCTTTCTTTTGATTTCAATCAAAGAATAAGTATGAGTTTAATGGGAAAAGTGGGGACACGACTCAGTGTAAACGCTAATTATGATACTCAATCTACATTTGCTTTTCAAAATCTGATCAAGTTAGAATATGCTCCATCAGAAGATGATATTCTTCAAAAAATTGAAGTTGGAAATGTAAGTATGCCTTTGAATAGCTCGTTAATTAGAGGGGCGCAAAGTTTATTTGGTGTAAAAACACAATTGCAATTTGGGAAAACTACAGTCACTGGTATATTTTCGGAACAAAAATCACAAACTAAAAGTTTAATTGCCCAGGGTGGAGGAACGATTCAGGACTTTGATTTATATGCGCTGGATTATGATAATGACCGACATTTTTTCTTGTCTCAATATTTTAGAAACAAATACGATGCATCACTGAAAAATTATCCTTTTATTGATAGTAGAGTTCAGATTTCAAGATTGGAAATTTGGGTTACTAACAAGCAAAATAGGGTAAGCACAACAAATAACAATCTAAGAAATATTATTGCGCTTCAGGATTTAGGAGAAGGGCAATTAACGGATTCAAAAGGTAATCCAATAAATGATAATGAAATTGTTGTGTTAGATCCTTCAACGGGAATATTTAATAATCTGGTTGATTCTCCTTCTGACAATTCAAATAATGATTATGATCCAGCACAAATAGCAGCAGGAACTGGTTTGTTGAATAATAACATACGAGAAATTGTAACTTCAAGTTCTGGATTTAATGTTACCGTAAGTGAAGGTCAGGACTATTCTAAATTAGAAAACGCCAGAAAACTAAACCCTAATGAATATACTTTTAATGCACAATTAGGTTATATTTCATTGCAACAGCGATTAGCTAATGATGAGGTTTTAGCAGTTGCGTATCAATATACAATTGGTGATAAAGTCTATCAAGTAGGAGAATTTGGTAATGATGGAGTAGATGCGACAGTTGTTACAGGAAATAATAATAATTCAACTCAGGCAATTATAACGCAAAGTTTGATATTGAAAATGCTGAAAAGTAATTTGACCAATGTCAAAAACCCAGTTTGGAACCTGATGATGAAAAATATTTACCAAATTCCTGGGGCATATCAAGTGAAACAGGAAGATTTTAGATTTAATATCCTTTATACAGATCCTTCAGCTTTGAATTACATTGCGGAAGTGCCAGGAAGTCCATTTCCGGCGAATCCATTGCCAGAAAATAAAGTAGCCGAAACACCTTTACTAAAAGTATTTAATTTAGATAAACTGAATTATAATAATGATCCACAAGCAGGGGGTGATGGTTTTTTTGATTTTATGCAAGGTTTGACCATTGATGCTCAAAACGGTAGAATTATATTCACTACCAAAGAGCCTTTTGGTGAACTATTGTTTTCTAAATTGTCAAATACGGGCTCTGGAGAAAACTATAATGATGTTAATACATACAATCTTAATCAAAAGAAATATGTATTTAGAAATATGTATCGCAATACACAATCTGGGGCTTTACAAGACAGTGAAAAGAATAAATTTTTATTAAGAGGGAAATACAAGTCTTCAGGAGGTGACGGAATACCAATTGGAGCTTTCAATGTTCCACGAGGTTCAGTTGTAGTGACGGCTGGAGGAAGGGTTCTAGTTGAAGGAATTGATTATAGTGTCAATTATCAATTGGGGAGAGTTCAAATTTTAGATCCTTCTCTTCAGGCTTCAAATACACCTATTGAAGTTTCTTTAGAAAATA
>JBJOQF010000208.1:0-11165 GCA_046050185.1 Bacteroidota bacterium | reverse complement strand
TGCCAAAAGTATTTTTAATGGCATTAATAATTTCTGAAGATTGCATAATTTTTCTGGCTTCATCATCAGCAATGTAAACTGGAATACCAAATGATTGAAAAATAGCAGCAATGGTTGTTTTTCCACTTCCAATACCGCCTGTTAAACCAATTATTTTTGTCATACTATTTTTTGAAAAATAACTCTGGAAATGCCTCTTGTGGTTTTTGCTTCAGAATGATGATTTTTATAAATGATTCTAAAAATCCTAATCCGTAACCATAAAATTGCTTCCAAACGGCTATTAACGATAAATACCCTATTTTAACACTCTTGTTCTGATAAGTAGATACCAAAAACAGTACAAAAAAATAAATAAAATACAATTGAAGAAGCTGATCAAAATTAAAAATCAATAACAGTAAGGATATAAAAAATCCTATTATAAAAACTGAAGGAAAGAAAAAAGTGAGTTTATTGTATTGTGGATACCAACTGTTAAGAATTGGTCGTGCTTTCCCAAATTTATTCACCTGAATAGAAAATTTATCCCAATCAATTCTTCTTTTGTGATAAACATAAGCATTTGGAAAAAGTTTGGTCTCAAAGCCTAAATTCCACAAACGAATTGATAAATCAGGATCTTCACCTGGATGAATGTTTCCAAAACCTTTCGACGATTCAAAAGCTTTACGAGATAATCCCATATTAAAACTTCTAGGCTGAAACTTATCAATTTTTTCAGAACCGCCTCTAATTCCACCTGTGGTCAGAAAAGATGTCATTGCAAAATTGATTGCTTTTTGAATATCTGAAAAACTATCTAAAGCTTTATCAGGGCCTCCAAAACAATCTACATAATGTTGCTTTAAGGCTTTTTCTACTTCATTTAAATACGTTTCAGGAATAATACAATCCGAGTCAAAAATGATAAAATAATCTCCTCTAGCCTTTGTCATTCCGTAATTTCTAGAATCTCCCGGACCTGAATTTTCTTTGAAATAATAAGAAATATCCAGTCTGTCACCATATTTTTTAGCAATCTCCTTGCAAGGTAAAGTGGAGCCATCTTCAATAATAACAATTTCAAAAACTTCGTTGTAAGTTGAATGAGACAAACTTTCTAAAAGTTCATCAACTTCGTCAGGACGATTGTAAACTGGTATAATTAGGGAAAATAACATAAATTAAGAATGTGGTATTAAAGATTTTTTTTAGACTCAAAAAATTTTAACAAATATAATCTTTATCCATAAAAAAACCATCAACTATTAATTGATGGTTTTATAAATATTTAATTTAGTAAATTAGGATTACGCAATACTTTCGATATTTACAACTTCGTTTGCATCTGCTTTATAATCTACTCCTTGAACATCAAAGCCAAACAGATTGTAAAAATCTTTTCTGTATCCTTCTAAATCACCTATTTCAGATAAGTTTTCGGTAACAGCCTCAATCCATAATGTAGCCACTTTTTCTTGAACATCAGAACGCATTTCTAAATCATCAATACGAATTCTTCCTTTCTCATCTACTGGAACTTCATTTCCGGTATACAATCTTTCTTGGTATAAACGTTGAATTTGCTCAATACAACCTTCATGAATTCCTTCTTCTTTCATTATTTTGTACAATAAAGAAATATACAATGGGATAACAGGAATTGCAGAACTTGCTTGAGTTACTAATGCTTTATTTACAGAAACAAATGCTTTTCCATCAACATCTGCCAAACTTTCTGTGATGGCAAATGCTGTAGCTTCAAGATGATCTTTAGCGCGACCTATTGTTCCTTTTCTATAAACAGCCTCAGTCAATGATGGTCCAATATAAGAATAAGCAACAGTTGTAGCTCCAGGTGCCAATAAATTTTCTGCTTTTAAAGCGTCAATCCACATACCCCAATCTTCACCACCCATTACAGCAATTGTATTTTCAATATCATCACCACTACAAGGTTCAATAGAAATTTCAGAAACTTTTCCGGAATGAAAATCAACTGTTTTGTTGGTAAAAACACCTCCAATTGGTTTCAAAACAGAACGATGCATAACTCCTGTAACCGGATGAACACGAACAGGCGAAGCTAAACTATAAATGATTAAATCTACTTGACCTAAATCAGCTTTAATAAGATCTAATGTTTGCTTTTTTATTTCATTAGAAAAAGCATCTCCATTGATACTTTTTGCATATAAACCAGCTTTATGAGCTTCATTTTCGAAAGCGGCAGAATTATACCAACCTGGTGAAGCCGTTTTTCCTTCAGAAGGTGCTTTTTCAAAAAACACACCAATCGTTGCTGCATCAGAACCAAAAGCACTTGTAATTCTGGAAGCTAACCCAAAACCTGTTGAAGCTCCAATTACTAAGACTTTTTTAGCCCCGTCAATATGCCCTTTTGATTTTATATATTCTATCTGATTTTTAACATTTTGTTCGCATCCTTTTGGGTGAGATGTCGTACAAATAAATCCTCTCATTCTAGGTTCTATAATCATAATTCTATTGTTTATTTGGTAATTCGGTTAAACGGTTAATCGTTAATAGATTAAACACATAACTGACTTTATGTTTATTTATTTACTTTTTTAAGTTGACAAATATAAGGCATTTCTTTAGTTCAACAAGGCTTTTGCATGATTTAAGGCAGATTCAGAAACAATCGTTCCTGATAACATTTGTGCAATTTCAACCACCCTATCTTCTTCGTTTAATAACTTTAATTCTGATTGTGTATCGTCACCAACAGTCGATTTAAATACTTTGAAATGTGCATTTCCTTTTGCAGCGATTTGAGGCAAATGCGTGATGGCAAAAATTTGCATCTCCTGACTCATTTCTTTCATGATTTCTCCCATTCTGATGGCAATCTCTCCGGAAACCCCCGTGTCAATTTCATCAAAAATTAGTGTTGGCAATTTTGAATATTGTGCTAATATTGCTTTAACTGCCAGCATGATTCTGGACATTTCTCCACCGGAAGCCACTTTTTTCAATAAGCCAAAATCAGTTCCTTTATTGGCAGAAAATAAAAACTGAAGTTCATCCTTTCCATTTTGGAAATACGTTTCGGCAGCATTAATATCGATTTTGAAACGTACATTAGGCATTCCTAACGTTTCTAAAATTGTAATCAACTTTTGAGATAAAACTGGAATCGATTCTAATCTATTGTTATGAATTATTATCGACATGGCATCTAATGCCGTTATTTTTTGTTCGATCGAATGCGTTAATGCAATAATTTCCTCTTCGATATTTCCTAATTCTAAAACTGAATTTTCTAAGTTAGTTTGAATTTCAAGTAATTCATCCACGGTAATAACCTGATGCTTCTTTTGCAAATTAAAAATAACCTGTAATTTTTGGCTAATTAAGTCCAATTGTTCTGGATCATTAACCAGTTTTTCCGAATAACGATTCATTTCATCCGAAATGTCATCAAACTCAATCGTTAGGCTTGTAATTCTTTCTAATAAAGAATGGTAATCAGCTGAAAAAGGAGCTATTTTTTGTAATGAGATTTTTATTTCTTTCAAATTATTCAAGACTCCAATCTGTTCTTCATTGGCAATAGCCAAAGCTCTATCTATAGATTCTTTAATAATTTCAACATTATTTAATTTTTCAAAATCAGCTTCAAGAATTTCCTGTTCGCCTGATTTTAATTTAGCAGCAACTAATTCATCCAATAAAAAAGTATTGTATTCTTGTTCTTTTTTAGATTCGCTTTGTTTTTTCAACAGCGAATTCAATTTGGATTTATCCGATTTATAACTTTTCAAAAGCGATTGGTAATCTAAAATCGTTTCTTTATTATTGGCAATAGCATCAATAATATCGAACTGAACATTTTCATCCGAAAGTTCTTGAGTTTGCTGTTGCGAATGAATATCAATTAAAAACAGACTCAATTCCTGAAGTTCCTGAAGATTTACCGGGCTGTCATTGATAAAAGCCCTGGATTTTCCCGAAGGCAGAATTTCACGTCTTATGATAGTTTCATTTTCATAGTCCAAATCATTGGCATCAAAAAACGGCAACAAATTATACTTTGAAATTTCAAAATAAGCTTCAATGACACACTTTTCTTCCTTATTTTTCAAAGAAGTTAAGTCGGCTCTTTTTCCTAAAACCAGTCCCAATGCTCCTAAAATTATAGATTTACCAGCACCCGTTTCTCCTGTAATTGTTGAGAAACCTTTTGAAAAATCGATAGTCAATTTTTCTATTAAAGCATAGTTTTTTATCGAAAGTGACGTTATCATTTATATATTATTTTGGGATTAGGAGCTAAAGATTAAATTAAAAATTGAAAACCAATTAATATTTTATCAGCACCCATTTACTTGAATTCAAAGGAGAAATTTTATTCAGATTATTGACTAAATCTGATATAGTAATACTTGGTCCACCAGAAAATATAGAAACTATTTCATCAGATTTAGCATCAAAAAAAACACGCGTTAAAAAGGCATTTGGTCTGGAAGCATTTAATTTTGCCAGATTAATTAACGATCCTTTTATTTTTTCTTTTGAGGATTTTAAATCCTGACTCATCATGTCTAATCCAGTATGATAGTCAAACATGGTTTGTCTGACCTGTTTGAATGTCGGAGATAAAATATCATTTATCAAAAAATATCGATTTTGATTTCCGTCCGTTTGTCCCCAACCTTTAAAACCTCCTTGTTGTGCCACATTTGAGATATTCTGGGCAATTTCAAAATTTGGATTTCCTGATTCCAAAACAAAAGTATCCGAATCCATTCCTAAAATTATATAACTGTAAAAAGCAATTACTGAAACTAAATTAGAATCGAAAGTCGTTGGATTAAAAATTAAATTTTCAAACTCAGTGTATCTAAAACTAAAGTCTTTATCATTAAAATTTAATACAGGAGATGCGTAGGATGAATTAAAAATTGGTCTTGATGATTGTACCTGAATAGTGGCAGTAAATTGATCTGAACTATTTGATGAAACAGTAATGTACATAGAGCAGTTAATCTTTTCATTTTGCTTGAAAGTTTGCCCCGTCCAATCCGTTTTGTTTACAAATTCACTTATCGATGTTTCCAGCGTCTTGAAAACTTGCTGATTTGCATTAGTTAATTTTTGTGCATTTACTGTCACAGTGCAGTTCAACTGTTGTGCTTGTGAAAGCCCAAAAGTAAGTAGTAAAAGAAAAGTAATTATTTTATGCATAAAAATGTGCTATTACTTTGTTTAATATATCATCTGCGACTGCTTCTTTCGATTTCAATTCCATGGCTTCAACAGTAAAAAATTTATCTATGAAGGTAACTTTATTTGTTGCCTTTCCAAAACCGGCACCTTTATCCTGCAATGAATTTAAAACTATCAAATCTAAGTTTTTTTTCTGAATTTTCAACTTAGCATTTTCAATTTCATTTTCTGTTTCTAAAGCAAAACCAATTAAAAATTGATTTTCTTTACTTTCACCTAAAGAAGCTAAGATATCTTTTGTTTTCTCCAGTTCAATAGTGAAATCATCTGCATTCTTTTTAATCTTTTGCGAAGCTACATTCTTAGGCTTATAATCCGCAACTGCAGCAGCAGCGATCGCAACATCTACATCAGCATAATAAAGATGACAAGCGTCATACATTTCCTGAGCAGAAACAACAGGAATCACTTTTATTAATGGATTTGCTGCTTTACAATGTGTAGGACCAGTAACTAATACTACTGAAGCGCCCAGATTTGCAGCGCTTGAGGCAATATCAAAACCCATTTTGCCCGAAGAATGATTTCCTATAAAACGTACAGGATCTATTGCTTCGTATGTGGGACCGGCAGTAATTAATATTTTTTTTCCTTTTAATGGCAATCTACTTTCTAAATCCGCTTCTATAAATGCAACAATGTGTTCGGGTTCTGCCATTCTTCCTTCTCCAGAAAGACCACTGGCTAATTCTCCGCTTTCAGCAGGAATTATGGTGTCTCCAAATTCAGTAAGGGAGAAAAAATTAGCAATGGTGGATGGATGTTTGTACATATCTAGGTCCATTGCAGGTGCATAATAGACAGGACATTTTGCCGATAAATAAGCTGCTATCAAAAGATTATCACAAGTACCATTTGCCATTTTTGACAAGGTATTTGCAGTTGCCGGAGCAATAACCATTAAATCAGCCCAAAGTGCTAATTCAACATGATTATTCCATTTCTCATTTTCGTCGTCTTGATTGTAAAAGCTTGAAAATACAGGATTTTTAGATAACGTAGATAACGTTAATGGAGTTATAAAATCCTTAGAAGCAGGTGTCATTATCACTTGGACATGTGCACCTGCTTTTATGAAAAGTCGTACTAATGAAGCTGTTTTATAGGCCGCAATTCCACCAGAAATACCTAGTAAAATTTTCTTACCGTTTAAAACTGACATTACTACTATTACTTATTTGAATCTCGGTGGTAAATTTTACCTTCTAGCCATTCTTGAACTGCTAAAGCGTGAGGCTTAGGCAATTTTTCGTAAAATTTTGAAACCTCAATTTGTTCTTTGTTTTCAAAAACTTCTTCAAGACTGTCATTATATGTAGCAAATTCTTCCAATTTCTCAGTCAATTCTTTTTTTATTTCAGAATTGATTTGGTTTGCTCTTTTAGCCATAATGGTTATCGCTTCATACACGTTTCCAGTAGGTTCTTCAATAACATTCTTGTTGTACGTTATTGTATTTACCGGAGCATTCGTCTTTTTTAAATCCATGACTTTATTTATTTAGTAAATTTTTGTAAATCTTTTTCAATTCTAGCGAACATTTCGTCAGCTTTATTTTTGTATTTTGTATTGGCATCAAATTTAACCAAATTTGAATGTGCCACTTTTGCAACATTTAATCGCTCTTCCATTTTTGAAGGAACACTATTGATTGCTAATTGATAAGCCGAATCATATTTGTAAAATAATGCATCTTCTTTGAATCTTGTTCCAGGATAATCCGCTATAAAATTATCAAAAGCAACTATAGCTGATTTAAAATCTGAAATAGTGTTGTATCCTTTTGCATTTTCATATACCTTTTTCTCAATTTTATCACTTAACACTTTTAAAGCTGCATTTGCTTCTGCTAAATATTCCGAGTTAGGATAAGTATCAATAAAGGTTTGTAATTTATCTATTGCTTTCACTGTGTCTGCCTGATCTAAACTATAAACCGGTGATAGCATCGAATAACTTTTTGCACCTAAATAAGCTGATTCTTGAATTTTTTCGCTTTTGGGATAACCCGAAACAAAACTTTCAAATTGATATCCCGCTAAATAATATTGTTTGGTTTTGTAATACGATTGTGCAAACATGTAAAACAATTTTTCTGCTTGAGGTTTTCCTCTGTATGCTGGGGCAATTTGTTCAAAAAGACGAATCGCTTTTGAATATTTACCAGCATCATATAATTTAGTGGCCATTTCAAATTTCACAGCAACATCTTCGGTTTTTAGTGCTTTTTGATATTCGTTACATGAACAAAAAAGTGCAACAAGAAGCAATAGAGATATTATTTTTTTCATTTTTTTACTTTTTTTACGATTTCTGTGTTGTGTTCAACCTACAAAAAACCATACCGAAGTTTCGGTTGCAAATTTAGTTATTAATTTAGCTACTACAAAATATATTTTTGTATAAAAAAAGACACCGTTTTTAAGCTTGTTTATTCATTTTTTCAACAAATTGGCCAATTCTGTTTGCCAATGATTCATCTACTTTCACTAACGGCAAACGCACTGTATTTTCAGCGATTCCCAATGACAGAAACACTTGTTTGATTCCTGCAGGATTTCCTTGCTCAAAAATCATATCAATACAATCCGATAAAAGGTATTGTGATTTGAATGCTTCTTCCACTTTTCTATTTAAACCCAATCGAATCATTTCCGAAAATTCCTTTGGAAAACCTTGACCAATTACAGATATAACGCCAGAACCACCAGCTAAAATCATTGGCAAAGCAATCATATCATCGCCAGAAATTACAAGAAAATCTTTTGGTTTATTTTTTAATATTTGCATCGCTTGAACAATATCTCCAGCCGCTTCCTTGATAGCAACCACATTCTCAAAATCATTAGCTAAACGCAAAACTGTTGAAGGCAACATATTACTCGCAGTTCTTCCCGGAACATTATACAAAATAACAGGAATCGGAGAAGCTTCTGCAACAGCTTTAAAGTGTTGGTAAATTCCTTCCTGAGTAGGTTTATTATAATATGGCGAAACTGAAAGTATAGCCGCAAATTGCGATAAATCTCTAGTTTTAAGCTCCTCCACAACTTTCATTGTATTATTACCTCCAACACCTAATACCAATGGCAATCTTCCATTATTAGTTTCTAATACCGTCTTGATGACTAACTCTTTTTCATCTTGAGACAATGTTGCATTTTCAGCAGTTGTACCAAGCACTACAAGATATTCAATTCCATTATCGATTGAGAAATTTACAATTCTTTTTAACGCTTCAATATCAATTGAAAAATCCTCGTTAAATGGCGTCACAAGGGCAACACCTGTTCCTATTAATGATTGCATATTGGATTATAATTTGTTTAATATTTTTAAATATCTAAATAATTCGTGAATGAAAACTTTATAATTTTCGGCATTGGTATTAATCATCAAGTGATTTAATCTTTTATCTATTGATGAAAACCCCACTTTAAATTGTGCTTTTGAATTGTGGGTAACAACCATTAAAATTGCTTTTTCAACATCGTAATAATTGATTAGCAAATCAAATTTTTCGTTCACAAAATCATTTACTTGTAAATCTGTAATATCTCCTTTCCAATTAAGATCTTTTGTTCCAAAAACAGGATGAGTATCGACATCGGTTTTTTTAAATTTATCTTTGTAAACAATAACTTTAATATTGTTTTCAGAAATTCCGTTTGCTATTAACTCATTAATCAGAGCCTCTTTTTCCGAAAAATAACTGGAATCTATAAGTAAACCAACCGTTTGTATTGAAGTTGAAAGCGAACTGCTTTTAACATTATGCAAACTATTTTTTAATATTTTTTTTACAGAAAAATCCTTTACGTAATTTAAAAACATATTATTTTACTTGATTACAAAATTAATTAATTAAGTCGCATTTGAAATGGTAAATCTAAAAAAGTATAACGATGTTTTAAAACTTTTTGTTATATTCTTAACATTTGTTTTTATTCCTTTTCAAAAATAGAAGACAGTACAATCCTTATCAAAAGAGATAAGTCGAGTTACTGCATTAAAACTTTAGCTGAAGTTATTGTAAACATTAATGCCAATTAAAAAAACATTTTTATTGCTCGGTCTCAATAAAAAATTACATACAAGCCAAAAACAGAAAACAAGTAAAAGTGTACTAGCTTTCATTTATCAATTTCATAAAATCGTCTTCAGAAATTATTGGGATATTCAGTTTATTAGCTTTTTCTAGTTTAGCTGGCCCCATATTATCTCCCGCAACAACATAATCTGTTTTCGCAGAAATGGAACTTCCTACTTTCCCTCCATTATCTTCAATAGCTTTTTTCAAATCGTCTCTAGAAAATTTCTCAAAAATGCCAGAAACTACAAAAGTTTTTCCAGAAAGTTTATTTGTTGCATTTGGGTTTACTTTTTCAACAATTTCAAATTGTACGCCATGTTTTTTTAATCTTTCAACTATAATTTCATTTTCTTTATTTTCGAAAAAATCAATTACACTTTGTGCAATTCGGTCTCCAATTTCATCCACCAAAATTAAATCCATCAATGTAGCCTGACTCAATGCGTCAATATTTTTATAATGTTTCGCTAATTTCTTAGCTACAGTTTCACCTACATATCGTATGCCAAGGGCAAACAAAACACGCTCAAAAGAAATGTTTTTTGAATTCTCTACCCCTTTCACTAAATTTTCAGCTGATTTTTGAGCCATTCTTTCCAAAGGAAGAATTTGCTCCACAGTCAATTCATACAAATCAGCATAATTATGAACCAATCCATTATTAAAAAGTAATGCTACTGTTTCTCCACCAAGACCTTCTATATCCATCGCTTTTCGAGAAATATAATGCTGAATTCTTCCGATAATCTGCGGGGGACAACCATAAAAATTAGGACAATAATGATTTGCTTCACCTTCACTTCGCACTAACTCTGTATTGCATTCCGGACAATGCGTTATGTATTTTGTAGGCTCTGTTTTCTCTGGGCGCTTACTTAAATCAACTGCAATAATCTTAGGAATTATCTCTCCTCCTTTTTCAACAAAAACGGTATCTGCTACACGAATATCTAATTTCTCAATTTGATCAGCGTTGTGTAAAGATGCACGTTTCACAATAGTTCCTGCTAGTTGTACTGGCTCTAAATTAGCCACTGGAGTAATTGCACCAGTTCTTCCTACCTGATAGGAAATGGAGTTTAATTTTGTTGAAACCTGTTCTGATTTGAATTTATAAGCAATTGCCCAACGTGGAGATTTGGCGGTAAAACCCAATTCATCTTGATAATCAAAAGAATTTACTTTTACCACTACACCATCCGTTTCATACGGAAGATTATGTCTATGAGTATCCCAAAAATCTATGTATTGAAAAACTTCTTCTAAGTTATGAGCAAGTACCGCTTCTTTTGGAACTTTAAATCCCCATTGCCTAGCCGTTTCTAATCCTTCAAATTGAGATTTGAAAGGCAGATTATTTCCGATTAAAAAATACAATAAACAATCTAATGGTCTTTTTGCAACTTCAGCGCTATCTTGTAATTTCAAACTTCCCGAAGCTGTATTTCTAGGATTTGAATACGGTAATTCCCCAATTTCGATTAAATCCTGATTCATTTTTTCGAAACCGGCAAAAGGCAAAATAATTTCACCGCGTACATCAAATGTAGAAGGAAAATTTCCTTTTAGCTTAAGAGGAATTGATTTTATGGTTTTAACATTATTAGTCACATCATCACCCTGAAAACCATCGCCTCGAGTTATTGCTCGTTTTAATTTTCCGTTTTCATAGGTAATACTAATTGAGGCTCCATCATATTTTAACTCACAGGTATATTCTAATGAGACTTCTCCGAGAACTTTTTGAATACGCTTTTCCCAATCAACTAATTCTTCTTTAGAATAAGAATTATCAAGAGAATACATTCGGTGTTCGTGAGCAATAGTTTGGAAATTT
>JBJOQF010000207.1:0-11484 GCA_046050185.1 Bacteroidota bacterium | reverse complement strand
TAAATTAGACAAAAAAGAAATAGATCTTAATAATTAAGCCCAAAATCAATTGATAAAAAAAATCTTCCACTATAGTAGAAGATTTTAAAATATTAAATAGTTTTTACTTTTATACAGTATACATCTTAACTCTTAATTCCTGTATTTTTTCATCATCAAGGTAATCATCAAATGTCATGTAACGATCAATTGCACCATTTGGAGTCAATTCAATAACTCTATTGGCAACCGTTTGAGAGAATTCATGATCATGAGTGGTAAAAATCACAGATCCTTTGAAATTTTTCAAAGAATTATTAAAAGCCGTAATAGACTCTAAATCCAAGTGATTCGTAGGTTCATCAAGCATTAAAACATTCGCTCTTTCCATCATCATTCGAGACAACATACAACGTACTTTTTCTCCTCCAGATAATACTCTACATGTTTTCAAAGCTTCTTCTCCTGAGAAAATCATTTTACCAAGAAAACTACGTATGTTAACCTCGTCACGCTCTTCCTCAGTTTTTACCCATTGACGCAACCAATCTACAAGAGAATAATCACTCTCAAAAAATGAATGATTTTCTACTGGCAAATACGCTTGATTAGTTGTAACTCCCCAATCATACGTTCCTGAATCTGCATTTTTATTTGCGTTCAAAATTTCATAGAAAGCAGTTGTAGCACGGGAATCTTTTGAGAAAAGAACGATTTTGTCGCCTTTTGCCATATTCAAATCTACCCCTTTAAATAAAAGGTCTCCATCTATTGAAGCACTTAAATTTTGTACATTCAAAATTTGATCTCCTGCTTCACGCTCTTGGTCAAAAATAATCGCAGGATAACGACGACTTGATGGTTTTATCTCAGAAATATTCAATTTACTAATCATTTTTTTACGAGAAGTGGCTTGTTTTGATTTGGCCACATTCGCACTAAAACGACGAATAAATTCTTCTAATTCTTGTTTCTTTTCTTCCGCCTTCTTGTTTTGTTGTGCGCGTTGTTTAGCTGCTAATTGGCTTGATTCATACCAAAAAGTATAATTTCCTGAATAATGATTTATTTTACTAAAATCAATATCCGAGATATGTGTACAAACTGAATCTAAAAAGTGTCTGTCGTGAGAAACTACAATTACTGTATTCTCATAGTTTGCTAAGAAATTTTCTAACCAAGCGATAGTCTCAAAATCCAAATCATTGGTAGGCTCATCCATAATAAGCAAATCTGGGTTTCCAAAAAGTGCTTGTGCCAAAAGGACACGAACTTTTACTTTACCCTCAAGATCTCCCATTAAAGTGTAATGATGTTCTTCAGTAATTCCAAGATTTGATAACATTGATGCAGCATCAGAATCAGCATTCCAACCATTCATTTCTTCAAATTGCACTTGCAACTCACCTATTCTGTCTGCATTTGAATCATTGTAATCTAAATACAAAGCATCCATTTCTTTTTTGATGGCATACAAAACTTTATTTCCCATCATTACGGTCTCAAGAACGGTACTCTCATCAAACATATTATGGTTTTGGTTTAAAACCGACATACGTTTTCCTGGCTCCAAATGAATATGTCCTGATGTAGGATCCATTTCACCGGCAATTATTTTAAGAAAAGTAGATTTTCCAGCACCGTTTGCTCCAATAACTCCATATATATTACCGTGTGTGAAGGTAGTATTTACTTCGTCAAACAAAATTCGTTTGCCAAACTGAACTGATAAATTATTTACTGTTAACATGAATATTTTTTTATAAAATTTTTGCAAAAATACGAAAAAAATACTGATTTTTTTTATTCGTAAAATACATTTTTATGAATTGTAATTTGCTTACCATTAAAGCGCTAATCAAAAAAAATCCTGTCAGAATCATACCTGTCAGGATTGCAATATTAATTTTCTTTAAAACAAACGATTAACTAAATAGAAAAAACTAATATTTTATATCGATTTAGAACTTAAAGCAATTTTTTCAGGCTATTATAAACTGCTAATTCCACATCAGCATTCTTTTTAGAATTACATTGTTCTAATAAATCAATCAAAATAGCTGGGTTTACCGTTTGTTTTTTCTCCATTACGAGTAACAATTGTTGAGATAAATCACTTAAACTTTTTGATAATGGTAAAAGCGGTTGCACCAGCGGAGCATTTGCACTTAATCCAATTAAATCACTATTCATAGTAATCCATTTTCTAAAAAAATTGGTCACCATAATTTGATTTTCTTGACTTTTATTTTCTAAATAGTTTTTTACTGCAGTATCAAAATCAAACACATCTAAAGCATCGGCGGTACATGCATCCGCAAATAAGGTCAATGGTGAATGCATTCTATATTTTTTACCTCCACCATTACGGGTGTAAATTTTCAGCGGTTCACAAACATTCGAAAAATCATCTAGTGCCGTAGTTTTTTGATTGTTACTAATGTTTCGCAAAATCACTTCCTTGTTTCTTAAATGCGTAATTCCTAGTTCTTCTAATCTAAAAGAAATTGTTTTTAATCTTTTGTGTAAGCTATTCATGTCAGTGACATTTTCATCAGACCACAATCGCTCCGCAATAGCTGCTGTTCGTGGCCAAATCCTTGAATCGATGTTTAAAGGTGTTGCGAGCTCGCTCCACATGGCTGCTTCTCCTCCTAGTATTCTGGCTTTTTCTTCAGGAGTCAAAATACTATTTTTGGGTATCGGGTCATTCAAATAATGCTTCTCTACACCAAGCATTAAATCAATATAATAGCCGTTTGATAAAACGGTATTAAAGCCACTTTTTGCTGCTTTTATTAATGAACCTCCAGAAGTAAGACCTTGATTAGTTCCTCTCCAGGCATGAATTATGGCATCTTTAGACATGTTTTCGGTCATTATTTCTTCCCAGCCCATCATTTTTTTGTTGTGCTTTTTCAACATTGGAATCAACTGCATGTTAAAATAGGTTTGCAAATCATGATTGTTAATCAAGTTGTATTTCTTTTTGAACTTCTGAATTTTAGGATTCGCATTCCACTCTTTACCATTGTTTTCATCACCACCAATATGAAAATAATCTCCTGGAAATAAAGGGCAAACTTCGTCAAAAATTTCACTTAGCAATTGATACGTTTTAGGGTTTGAGGGATCTAATGTTGCATTAAAAATCCCTGAACTTCTTTGTACTTCATAAGTAACTTTTCCATCACTTATTTTACTTCCTATTTCAGGATATGCTGTTAGTAAAGCCGAAGCATGACCTGGAACATCAATTTCAGGAATTACAAGTATTCCTCTTTCTCCTGCATACTTAACTATGTTTTTTATTTCCTCTTGCGTATAATAATTCCCATCAGATGCTAATTCAGTTAGTTTAGAATGTTTTTTCATTTCAATTCTCCATCCCTGATCGTCAGCTAAATGCCAATGAAAAACATTCATTTTCATTGAAGCCATTGCATCAAGATTTCTTTTGATGACATCCACCGGCTGAAAATTTCTTGCCCCATCAATCATCAATCCTCTCCAAGTAAATCTTGGAAAATCTGTAATCTCAACTGTCGGAAAATAATAAGAAGTACTGTTATTTTGCAGTAATTGTAATAATGTCTCTAAACCATGTAACGCTCCTAAATCAGATATGGCATTGATTGTAATTTTATTAGACTCAATAATGAGTTTATAACTTTCATCTTCATTTATTCCTATTTTTCCGTTTTGAATACAATTAATTTGCAATTCTGCTTCTGGACTTTCATTGACTTTTGTCAAAAAACTTTGCTCTAAGAACAATCCTGTTCTGCCGTCTAATCTTCGTAAAAAGCGGGTTGCTCCTATAAAAATTCTAGGATTTGGATTACCGGTAATATTTACTTTAAAATTTTTGCCTAAAGCAAAAGCACCATCGGTCAAATTTATATTTTGAGGCCATGGCATGAGATTTAATTGCTCTTTGTTTATTTGAGCATTCGAAACAAAAGCACCAAATAATAAGATTAAGATATACTTCATTTTTTCTTATCCTTTTTTAAAGGTAATTTTTAATAGCTAAAACGCTTAAAGGCTTCAATAGCCTCATATTCAGCAAGACCTAAATTATCATATAATTTTGCTGTATTCTTATTACGGTCTTCAGCTCTTACCCAAAATTCTCTGGAATCATTACCTTGAAACATTACTCTGTCTTTTTGAGATTGATGATATAAAATAGCATGTCTTTTTAATAAAACTTCATCAGGACTTAAAGGAACAGCCATATCAATTTCATGAATATCCCATTCGTGCCAAGCACCTCGGTACAACCACAACCAACAATCATCCATGTATTTCTCTGGCTTCAATTTTTTCATCGCCGCAAAAATGGCATTAAGACAAACTTCATGTGTACCATGGGGATCTGCTAAATCTCCTGCTGCAAAAACTTGATGGGGTTTAATTTTAGTAATAATGGCCGCCACTAAAGCTATATCTTCTTCTTTTATTGGATTTTTCTTAACTTGCCCAGTTTCATAAAAAGGCATATCCAAAAAATGAATGTTTTCATCTTTCAATCCAATGTATCTTGTGGCAGCGTACGATTCACGGCGTCTAATAAGTCCTTTTAATTTTCTGACTTCAAGAGAATCAATTTGATTTTTGTTTTTATTATTTAAAAATTCGATTACCTCTTTAAAATTAATTTTAGTTTCATCGGTGCTAACAAAATCGTTGCAAACTTCGGCAAATTTTAAAGCTTCATCATCTGTAACAGCTATATTCCCTGAAGTTTGATACACTACATGAACATCATGGCCTTGCTTTATTAATTTTGAAAAAGTTCCTCCCATAGAAATCACATCGTCATCTGGATGTGGGCTAAAAAGGATTACTCGCTTTTTAGCTGGATTAGCTCTTTCTGGTCTATAAGTATCATCAGTATTAGGCTTTCCTCCTGGCCATCCAGTTATTGTATGTTGCAATACATTGAACATATTTATATTCAAATCGTAAGCTGAACCTTCCAAAGCTAAAAGATCAGACATTCCATTATTATTATAATCTCTATCGGTTAGTTTTAAAATTGATTGGCCTGTTTTTTGACAAAGCCAAACAATTGCTTTACTTTTTAATTCTTGAGTCCAAATGCATTCTCCAACCAACCATGGTGTTTTAAAACGGGTTAATTCCGAAGCTGCCGATTGGTCTAAAACGAAAGTCGTATTAGTATGATTTTGCAAAAATGTAGCTGGAACTTCGGAGCTGATATCTCCTTGAATGGTTCTTTTTATAATATCGGCTTTATTTTGGCCCCAAGCCATTAATACAATTCTTTTAGATTTAAGAATTGTAGAAACTCCCATTGTAATTGCTCTTTTAGGAACATTCTTAATACCATTAAAATCTGAAGAAGCATCTACTCTTGTAATATGATCCAAAGTAATTATTCGAGTTCCAGAATTGATGTGAGAACCTGGCTCATTGAACCCAACGTGACCGGTGCGACCAATTCCTAACAATTGAAAATCTAGTCCACCTGCATTTTTAATATTCATTTCATAATCGATACAATATTGATTCAGCTCTTCAATTGCTACTGAACCATCCGGAATATGTATATTTTCAGGCTCAATATCAATATGATTAAAAAGATGCTGATGCATAAAATAATGATAGCTTTGATTGTTCTCTTTAGTCATTGGATAATATTCATCCAGATTAAAAGTAATTACATTACTAAAACTAAGTCCTTCCTCTTTATGAATTCGCACTAATTCTTCATAAACTTTTATAGGAGAAGAACCTGTAGCCAAACCAAGCACACACGATTTATTTTTCTTTTGTTTGAATTTAATCAATTGTGCAATTTCTTGAGCTACAATTATAGAAGCTTCCTTTGAGTTTTTGAAAATTTCGTTGTGAATTTTTTCAAATCTAGTTTCTTCAAATTTACCGGCACTTTTATAACTTATGTCAGGTTTAATTTCTACAACACTTTTCATTTTATTTTGTTTTAATTGTAATTTATAAAGATATACTTTTTTTAAAAAAATAGTATAAGTAATAGGAATCGCTTGTGATTTTTAGGTTCAATTCTTTCTTAATTTATTTTTTAGAAGCTAAATTAGGCAGTACAACACTTAAGTCTTGTCCCTAGATTATCCCTTCAGTTTAGTAAAAGCAATAGAAGAGAATCAAATTCAAATATTTTTTATACTTTGCCTATTTGAAAAAATTAGAGCAAAAAATATAAAAAAGTAAAATTTTAGAATAAATTCCATTTCAATATTTTATTTGAAAACGCAAAAAATTCGAAAAAAAAGCATTGTTTTTTAACAAAAAGTGATTATTCTATAATTTTAATAATATTTATTCTAAATTATTTTTTTTTAATTTACTTAACAAATATATTTACCAAATTACTGCAAAAAATAAATAATCAAACTAAAAAAAAACCAAAAAAATTATGAATTCAGAACAAACAAAGTCGAATAATTCGGCTCTTTATACTTTAATTACAGTATTCTTCTTTTGGGGATTTATTGGAGCATCAAATGGTGTTTTTATCCCTTTTTGTAAAGCAAAATTTGGATTGGATCAATTTCAAAGTCAACTTATCGATTTTGCTTTTTATGGTGCTTACTACATTGGTGCTATATTACTTTTTATTTTTAGTAGCATTGCAAAAAAAGATATCCTAAACGATTGGGGATTCAAAAAAGGAATTATCTATGGATTATTGATTAGTACATTTGGGGCTGTATTAATGATATTAGCCGTAACGCAAGGGAGTTATTTGTTTATACTTGGAGCTTTATTTATTGTTGCTCTTGGTTTTTCATTACAACAAACATCTGCACAACCTTTTGCTGCTTCATTAGGAGAGCCACATTCTGCATCAAGCAGATTAAATCTTGCAGGAGGAATCAATTCATTAGGAACTACAGTAGGTCCAATTGTGGTTTCAATAGCCCTATTTGGTGTTGTAGCTGGAGTAAATATTGAAGAATTTGCTCAAAAAGCGGATTCATTAGATTCTATGAGAATCCTTTATGTATTTGTTGGAGGCTTATTTTTATTGGCTGCAACTCTATTTCATTTCTCTAAAAAATTACCATCTGGAAAAAGTGATTCTTCATTCGAAACAGCTAATAAAGCCATGCAAACTTTAATTGCAATTACGGTAATTCTTGTTGCTGTTTTTGCTTATATCTTTTCTCGTTATGAAGACCCTGAATTTATTACTCGTTTTATAGAAAACAAAGAAAAAGATTATTTAGGACTAGGCTTAACTGTTTCTACATTATTAGTTGTGGTTATTGGATTGTTATTTGCTAACACAACCGCTCAAAAAAATCCTGAAGGATGGGGAGCAATGAAATATCCACAATTAGTATTGGGAATGTTAGCTTTATTCTCTTATGTAGGAGTTGAAGTAACTATTGGAAGTAACTTTGGTGAATTATTAAAAAAAGCTGCTTTCGGTTCTATTAATGGTCCTGGTTTAGCACCTTATATGTCAATGTATTGGGGAAGTTTAATGATTGGACGTTGGGCAGGAGCTATTTCTGTTTTTAATCCATCATCACAATTAAAGAAAATTTTACTCATTCTAATTCCTTATTTAGCATTTGGAGTTGTTTTAGCAGCTAATGCTGTTTCAGGACAGGATATTACACCATTGTATGCTTATGCATTTGTAATCTTGTTTCAAATAGCAGGTTTCTTTTTAGGTAAAGATCAACCGTCAAGAACCTTAATGATTTTTGGTTTAATGGGAATGGCAGCTATGCTTATTGGTTTATTTACAACTGGAACTATCGCTATTTTTGCTTTTATGAGTGGTGGATTATTTCTAAGTATTATGTGGCCATGTATTTTCTCTTTAGGAATTGCTGGTTTAGGAAAATATACGTCTCAAGGTTCTGCATTTTTAGTAATGATGATTTTGGGTGGTGGTATTATCCCTCCATTACAAGGAAAATTAGCTGATATCATTGGAATTCACGCTTCTTACTTCATTCCTGTTTTATGTTTTGCTTTTATAGCATTCTACGGATGGAAAGTAATTGGAATTTTAGAAAAACAAGGAATCGGAAAAGAAATAGAAGTTGGTGGAGGACACTAATTTTAACACAATATAATAACCAAACCAAAAAAACAAACCAAATAAAAAGTCCCATTTCAATTTGAAATGGGACTTTTTTATTTATATTTTATTCATGGAATACTGAATAAACGAATACTAAAATATTATTTATTTCCTTTCTCGAAATCAGCAACAAACTGTGCCAATCCAATATCAGTCAATGGGTGTTTCAATAAACCGTAAATTGCTGATAATGGTCCGGTCATAACATCAGCACCAATTTTTGAACAGTTTACAATGTGCATCGTGTGACGAACAGAAGCTGCAAGAATTTGAGTTTCATAACCATAGTTATCATAAATCAATCTAATTTCTTCAATCAAAGCCAATCCGTCTGTAGATACATCATCCAAACGACCAATAAACGGAGAAACATAAGTAGCTCCAGCTTTTGCTGCCAATAAAGCCTGACCAGCCGAGAATACTAAAGTTACATTCGTTTTAATTCCTTTATCCGAAAAGTATTTAGCAGCCATAACTCCTTCTTTAGTCATAGGCAATTTCACAACGATTTGATCGTGCAAATCAGCTAATTCTTCCCCTTCTTTAACCATTCCTTCAAAATCCAATGCATTTACTTCGGCACTTACATCTCCGTCAACAAGATTACAAATATCAACGTAATGTTTCAAAATGTTATTTTTTCCTGTAATTCCTTCTTTTGCCATCAATGATGGATTAGTTGTAACACCATCCAAAACGCCTAATGCTTGTGCTTCCTTAATCTGAGCTAAATTAGCCGTGTCAATAAAAAATTTCATAGTATTTCTATATTTAATTATGTAATTATTTGGGCGTGCCCACAAGGGTCAGGCTTTCCGTTATATCTTTTTTGTTTCCCTTTTGCTTCACAACGGGAAACAAAAAAAGGATGCCACTTCAATCCTTCACGCAAAATCGCTGCAAAATTACAACTTATAATGGTTCATAAGCATTTTTTCATATACTTTATCCGGTAAAATTCTCTTCAAGACAATCGAGAATTTTTGCATAAAAATACCCACTTTATAATGAATTTTAGGATTCGGAGTTTGAATAATTTTATATACCGCTTCTGCCATTTCATTTGGATTACTGCCACTATCCACATGTTCATCCATAGTTTTTAATGTATTTCCATACGGACTTTCATAAGCTGAACCTTTAATAACCGGAGCATGAAAACGTCCCGAAGCAATATTAGTAGCAAAATCTCCCGGAGCCACATTTGTAATATGAACGCCAAACGACTTCACTTCCATGCGCAACCCCTCAGTGATGAGTTCAAGAGCACCTTTAGAAGCTGAATAAACACTTCGGTATGGCAAACCCATATAAGCAGCAATAGAAGTAATATTAATTATTAAACCTGATTGTTGTGTTCGCATTTGTGGTAAAACAGCTTTCATAACTTCAATAGGTCCAAAAAAATTTGTCTCAAAATTATTCTTAATCTCATGCATTGGAATTTCTTCTAACGGTCCCGTAATTCCAACACCTGCATTATTGATTACAATATCCAATCTTCCTGAAATAGCAATTACTTTGGCTACAGCCGTATGAATCGAATCCGTATCACGAACATCTAAAGCCACCAATGGAAAAACAGAATTTAAGATTCGTTCTGGATTTCTGCTGGTTCCGTAAACAACAAAACCTTTATAATGTAAAAACTCTCCGATAGATTTTCCTATTCCTGAGGAACCTCCTGTAATTAGAACTACTTTATTCATGATTATTGATGTTTATGATACGAAAGGTCCAAAAATAAAAAAATCCTCCCGAAGGAAGACTACTTTTTTATAAAATTAAAAATGGCAAGCGACCTACATCGCACCGCTCAACCACGTACCCTTGCTATGTTCCCATCCTGGGGGAGTCTGCAGGAGCTGGTCGTGTAGGACTTGCCGGTGCAAATATACAACCTTTTTATATTTTTGCAAGTGCTTTGTACCTATAAAAATAACGTTGTATATTGGGGCATCAAAAAATCAAACTATGAGAAATTATAACTTCCTATATTTCATTTTATTAGGAATCACTTTAACAAGTTGCAGCGACACAAAAAAAGGCGAAAATACAGTCTTTACCTTTGATATTTCTAAATTTAAGGAACAATATCAGCCACAAGAAGCAATAGAATTAGGAATTTCAAACCCAAATTCGGAAGCTGTTGACAGTATTATCTACTACGTAAATGATAAAAAAATTGGTTCAAAGAAAGGGCTTGACAAACTAACATTTGAATTTAAAGACCAAAAATTAGGCTACCAAAACCTAAAAGCTTTAGTTTATTACGAAGGCGAAAACTCAGAAGCAACTGTAAGAGTAGAATTGGTTTCAAATGTGCAGCCAAAATTATTAAAATACACAATCATCAATACATTTCCCCATGACACAGCTTCTTTTACCGAGGGCTTAGAGTTTTACAAAGACACTTTATATGAAAGTACTGGACAAAATGGTAAATCTTATTTTAGAAAATACGATTATAAAACGGGAAAAGTGTATAAGCAAGTTGATCTTGACGCAAAATATTTTGGAGAAGGAATCACTTTCTTGAATAATAAAATGTATCAATTGACTTGGCAGGAAAAAACAGGTTTTATCTACAATGCAACCACATTAAAACTAGAAAAAACTTTTGCTTATGATAAAGATATCGAGGGTTGGGGAATGACAAATGACGGTAAATATATTTATCAAACAGACAAAACAGAAAAAATCTGGAAAATGGATCCAAATACTCAAAAAATGATTGATTACATCAATGTGTATTCTGGAGATTCTAAAATAAAAGCTATTAATGAATTAGAATGGATTAATGGAAAAATTTATACTAATGTTTGGCAAAAAGACGCTATAGCTGTAGTAAATCCTTCAAATGGAGCTGTCGAAGGTATTTTAGACATGTCAGGTTTAAGAAAATTAATTAATGTATCTCCCGAAGATGTTTTAAACGGAATTGCCTACAACCCAAAAACTAAGACTATTTTTGTAACAGGTAAAAATTGGGACAAAATGTTTGAAATAAAAGTTTCAGAGTAACTTTTCAAATGATAACACTAATCATCAATATAAAGGAATTACTTCAGGTTCGGGAAACAGCTATTGCTAAAGTTTCCGGTAGTGAAATGGCTATTCTCCCTACCATCAAAAATGCCTTTTTAGTAATTAAAGACAACTTAATTGCTGATTTTGGTTCGATGAATAACTTGCCTAAAATAAATACTGATAAAACTATTGATGCAACAGGAAAAATGATTTTACCATCCTGGTGTGACAGTCATACCCATATTGTTTATGCTGGTAATCGCGAACAGGAATTTGTAGATAGAATAAATGGTTTGACTTATGAAGAAATTGCCAATCGTGGTGGTGGAATCTTAAATTCGGCAAAAAAACTCAACGAATCC
>JBJOQF010000206.1:0-5064 GCA_046050185.1 Bacteroidota bacterium | reverse complement strand
AGATTAATTATTAAAGATATAGTTGATGATATTAGCACCCATTTTTAGTGCTTTTTCGCGAACTTCAGCGGGGTCGTTATGTACTTCAGGATCTTCCCAACCATCGCCTAAATCACATTCGAAAGTGTAAAGAAGAACTAATTTGTTTTCTATAAATATTCCAAAAGCTTGTGGTCGTTTTCCATCATGCTCGTGTATTTTTGGTAATCCATTAGCAAAAAGATATGGTTTTTGAAAAATAGCATGATTTGCAGGAATTTCTACTAAATCATTATTTGGAAATATTTTCTTTATTTCTTTTCTGATATATTGATCCATACCGTAATTATCATCTATATGAAGAAAACCACCTGCTGATAAATAATTCCTGAGATTTATTACATCAACATCACTAAAAACAACATTCCCGTGTCCAGTCATATGAACGAATGGATAGGAAAGTAAATCAGGACTTCCAGGCTCGACAGTTCCTGGTTTGAGTTTTATTTTGGTGTGGATAGTTGTATTGCAATATTTAATTAAATTAGGTAAGGAAGTTGGATTAGCATACCAATCACCACCTCCACTATATTTTAATAATGCGATTTCTTGAGAAAATGAGGTGAAAGAAATTAATAACAATAAATAATATGCTTTTTTCATAACTTTAAATTCAGAATCATAAATTCTTACACTTCGTTAACAAAAACAACGCTATGGCAGGCAACAATTGCAGCAGTTTCTGTACGTAATCTTGTATTACCTAAAGAAACCGGAACATAATTGTTATCAAGTGCTAATTCGATTTCTTTTTCACTAAAATCGCCTTCGGGCCCTATTAATATGGTAATATTTTTATTTATCTCTAATGCAGATTTCAATGTTTTTTTATTGGTTTCCTCACAATGAGCTATAAAACTTAAACCTTCTTGTTTTTGTTTAATAAACTCTTTAAAAGATATCGCTTTATTCAATTTTGGTAAAAACAATACATTAGATTGCTTCATGGCAGTCAATAAAATTTTATCAAATCGTTCGTTATTAACTACTTTTCGTTCGGAACGATCACAAATAATTGGTGTGATTTCATGGATTCCAATTTCAGTTGCTTTCTCCAAAAACCATTCAAAACGATCATTCATTTTAGTTGGAGCAACAGCTAAATGCAAATGAAATTTTGAAGGCGCCGACTTTTCAAAAGAAATGATTTTTACCGTACATTTATTATCGGAAGCTAAAGTAATTTCAGTTTTAAATAAATATCCGAAACCATTGGTAACATATAGAATATCGTTGTCTTTTTTACGTAATACTTTAATTATATGTTTGCTCTCTTCTTTGTCAAAAGAAAAATTTTCAGTGGTTTCGTTGATATTTGGATTATAAAATAATTGCATAATTTAGAATTGTATTCTTGCTTTAGAAACTACAGATGAAGTTTCAAAATTTCCAGTTAAAAATTTTTGGTAACCTACAATTCCAATCATTGCAGCATTATCCGTGGTGTACTCAAATTTAGGAACAAATGTTTTCCAACCATATTTATTTTCGGCTTCCGCCAAAGCGTTTCTTATTCCTGAATTAGCCGAAACTCCTCCACCAATTGCTATTTGTTTTATTCCTGTTTCCTTTACGGCTAATTTTAATTTATCCATCAAAATTTCAATAATTGTATATTGAATGGAGGCGCAAATGTCATTTCGGTTTTCTTCAATAAAATTTGGATTTTCTAGTTTTCTCTTTTGAATAAAATATAAAATTGCGGTTTTTAAACCCGAAAAACTAAAATCTAATCCAGGAACTTTTGGTTTTGTAAAAACAAAAGCTTTTGGATCCCCTAATTGAGCGTATTTATCAATCAAAGGTCCGCCAGGATAAGGAAGTCCAAGTATTTTTGCGCTTTTATCAAAAGCTTCTCCTACAGCATCATCTGTAGTTTCACCTATGATTGTCATATCAAAGAAATCATTCACTCTTACAATTTGGGTATGGCCGCCACTTATAGTTAAGGCCAAAAAGGGAAAGGTAGGTTTTTCAAATCCTTCTTCATGAATAAAATGAGCTAAAATGTGAGCGTGCATGTGATTTACGGCAATCAAGGGTATTTTTAGGGCTATTGCCAATGATTTTGCAAATGAACTTCCTACCAAAAGAGAACCCATCAATCCAGGTCCTTGGGTAAAAGCAATTGCTGACAACTGTTCTTTTTGTATATTTGCTTTTTGAAGGGCGGCATCAATAACAGGAACTATATTTTGTTGGTGTGCACGTGAGGCAAGTTCAGGAACTACACCGCCATATTGATTGTGAATCAGTTGATTAGCAACTATATTTGATAGTACTTTGTCCTTTTGTAAAACAGCTGCTGCCGTATCGTCGCAAGAACTTTCGATAGCAAGAATAAAAACCTCGGGATTTTGCATAAAAAGGCACAAATTTTGAATTATATTTGACAATCTTATGTAAAAAATGTTTTTTACATAAAAAAGCAAAATTAAAGAATTTTTATTAAAGCTACTGTTGTTTCCAAAAGCAAAATAAAATTTTATAAAAAAAATTAAAACAATAAATAAGTATCAAAAAATTAAAAAAAATAGTATTTCGTTCTCTACTTGGACTAATCCTACTTTTATTGGTGCTTGGGATAGCACTTTCTATGCCTTATGTTCAAACAAAAATTGCTCAATATTTTGTTCAAAGCTTAAATAAAGATTTTGGAATCAATATCTCGATTGATAGAGTTGCGATTTCTGCTTTTGGTGGTGTGAAATTCAAAAAAGTCTTAATAATAGATCATCATAAGGATACTTTAATTTATGCTAATCGAATAAAAACGAATATTCTAGAAGGTAAAAAATTATTAGATGGTGATTTGATTTTTGGTGAATTGAGGTTGGACGGATTATTATTTAATTTGAAAACTTATAAAAACGAAAAAGAAACCAATCTAGATAAATTTATTGCTGCTTTTGGTAAAGGGAAGCCATCAGGGAAACATTTTTTGTTAACAGCTAAAAATGCTTATATTACTAATGGACATTTTATTTTGACTGATGATAATCGGCAAAATCCAAAAGATCTCGATTTTACTAAGCTTAACGCTTTAATAAGTGATTTTAAAATATATGGTCCAGATGTCACTACTATGATTAATAAAATGTCATTTTTAGACTTTCGCGGTTTGTATGTTAAAAATTTAAGCTCAAAATTCAGTTATTCTAAAAAACAGATAAAACTGGAAAAGCTCGATTTGTTAACAAAGGAATCAACTTTGAATGGGACTGTTGTATTAAATTATAAAATTGAAGATTTCTCTAATTTTACGGATAAAGTAAGGTTTGATATCAAATTGAATTCAGCTTCTATAGCTTCAAATGATATTCGCTATTTTTATAAAGAATTAGGCAAAAACCAACATTTTTACACTAAGACAAATATTAAAGGAACACTTAATGATTTGAAATTTAGGAATTTAGAATTAGTTGATGACAGAAAGACAAAAATTAAGGGTGATGTTAATTTTAAAAATCTGTTTGCTAAAAAGGGACAAAAATTCTTTATGTATGCTAAGTTTGCTAAGTTAACCTCTAGTTATGAGGATTTGATAGTCATACTACCCAATATTTTAGGTAATAAATTGCCAACTTCTTTAAAAAAATTAGGAAGATTCTCTTCTTCTGGAACGTCCAGTGTTTCGACTACCGCAGTTGAAGCTGATTTTTCCATGATTACCGCATTAGGAAAAATAACTTCAAACTTAAAAATACAAAATATAGATTTCATTGATAAAGCATCTTATGTAGGGAAAGTTATTTTAGAAAATTTTGATATCGGCACCTTTTTAGAAAGAAAAGATATTGGAAGAATAACTATGAATATTGATGTTGACGGAAAAGGTTTCAAAGAAAAATATTTGGATACGGCCATTAAAGGAGATATTTCCAAAATAGATTATAATAATTATGCTTATACTAATGTTGTTGTAAATGGTATTTTTAAAATGCCAAATTACAAAGGTCAAGTTTCGGTTAATGACCCAAATTTAACCATGACATTTGATGGGTTGTTGGATTTAAGTAAAAAAGACAGTAGGTATGATTTTCATATTAATGTTGAAAATGCAGATTTACATAAATTACATTTTGTAAAAGATTCTATTTCCTTTTTTAAGGGAGATGTTGTAGTTCAGGCTTCGGGAAATACTATAGAAAATCTTCAAGGGAATTTGTATATCAATAAAACTTCATACCAAAACGTAAAAGGAATTTATAATTTTGATGATTTTGCTATAAGTTCCACTTTTGACCAAAATAAAGTACGAACTATAACTGTAAATTCTCCTGATATTGTTCAAGGAGATATTATTGGTAAATATGAATTTGGTCAGTTGAAAAACATGATTACTAATTCTTTAGGAAGTCTTTATACTAATTACAAACCAATTAAAATAAAAAAAGGGCAGTTTCTTAAATTTGATTTTACAATTTATAATAAAATTATCGAAATATTTTATCCTGAAATTTCTATTGGGTCAAATACAATTGTTAAGGGAAATATTAACTCGGATAACCAAGAATTTAAACTCAATTTTAATTCACCTAAAATCATTGCTTCGGATAATACATTTGATAATATCCGAATTTCTGTTGATAATAAAAATCCACTTTATAATGCTTATATAGAATTAGATAGTATAAAAAATAAATATTATAAAATTCGTGATTTCAGTTTGATAAATGTTACTATGAAAGATACTTTATATTTTCGTTCTGAATTTAAAGGAGGCGAAAAAGGAGAGGATTATTATAATTTAAATTTATATCATACTATAAATGCAGCCAATAAAAATGTTATAGGCATTAGTAAATCCGAAATTAAATTTAAAGATTATTTGTGGTTTTTGAATGCAAAAGAAACACCTAATAATCAAATAGTTTTTGATAAAGCATTTAAAAATTTCAATATTGATAATATCATATTATCTCATGAAAATCAAGAGATTTCACTGATGGGGGATTTAAAAGACACTTCCTATAAAGATCTAAAGTTGAGTTTTAAAGATGTTGATTTAAATAAAATTACACC
>JBJOQF010000205.1:0-9831 GCA_046050185.1 Bacteroidota bacterium | reverse complement strand
AGTTCGAGTGATTTTCGATAGAAAATCGTATCGAGAACAAGAAAAATTTCATTAAAAACGATTCTCGATACACGTCACTTCGAGTGCGAAGCATATCGAGAAGTTTCGTTCCGTTCTACTGCACAAAAAACACTCAAATTGACGTTTTTAATAATTACACCCAACGGGTTTACACTAATATTTAAGTCTGGTTTTTTAACTAAAATCAATCGATTTAAAACTTAAAATTTAGTTGCAACTTTTGATTTACACAAATGACTTAATAAGTTTAAATTAATGCAATTTTTTTTAATAAATACAAGCATATTACTTTGGAATTTTGTAACTTTAAGTAGTTTAATTCATAAACGATTATGAAAAAAATTACACTCCTTTTCCTGATTTTTATAGCTAATACTGCTATTGCCCAAGAAAAAATAAGTACTGATAAAGGAATTCTAAATTTTGAGGCCTCAGTACCTTTCTTTGAAGAAGTAAAAGCAATAAATAAAAAAGCATCCTGTGTTTTGATTACAAAAACTGGAGAGATAACCTGTTTTGTATTCATCAAAAATTTTCAATTTGAAAGAAGTTTAATGGAGGAGCATTTTAATGCTAATTACATGCAGAGTCATCGATATCCAAAAGCTATTTTCAAAGGCAGAATTGAGAAATTTGATTTTAAAAATATTGCCTCAAATGCAACTGAATACCAAATTACAGGAAAAATTACCATGCATGGAAAATCAAAAAAAGTCATAGTAACAGGAATAATAAAAAAGGGGGCCCAAGGAATCGAATTAATTTCTAATTTTCCGTTAAATACTGATGATTTCAAAATCGAAATCCCTTTTATAGTGCGAAGTAAAATATCCAAAAACGTGAACACTCAGCTTTATTGTGTTTTACAATAAGATTATTTAGTTAAACAATCCCTAAGAGCTTGCTCCAAGTTTTTGTATTTAAATTGAAACCCTAATTTTTCCAGTTTTTCTGATGATACTCTTCGTCCATACAATACGATTTTTGACATTTCACCCATTACTAATTTCAATACAAATTCGGGGATATTGGGCAGCCAAATAGTGTAGCCAAAAACGCGTGCCAATGTTTTAGAAAAAACCGCATTGTTTGTATTATCATTAATAACCGCATTATAAGCCCCATTCATATCCTCATTTACAACAGCCTCAAGATATACATTACATAAATCATCAATATGTATCCAAGGCATATATTGCTTACCTGAACCTAATCCTGAACCCAATCGATACTTAAATATAGGAATCAATTTCTTTAAAAAACCATCATTTTTCCCTAATACTAATCCCGTACGGATTTTTACCGTACGAATATGTAAGTTTTCAATAAAATCAATCGCATCTTCCCATTTTTGACAGGTAGCACCCAGAAAGTCATGAGCTAAAGGCATATCTTCAGTACAAATTTCTTCTCCGTTTACAGCACCATAAATTCCAACTGCTGAAGCTGAAATAAAGGCATCCAGTTTTTTATTGTTTCTCTTTAAAACAGAATAAATCAATTGTGTAGACTTTTCTCTACTATCAATTATTGCTGCTTTACGTTTAACAGTCCATCTTTTTTCAGCAATATTTTCGCCAGCTAAATGAATTATGTAATCCGCATTAAGTACCGCCGCTTCATCAATTGTTTGATTGGAAACATCCCATTTAAAATACGAAATATCGGTTGCATTTTTTTTATCACTTCGACTCAATATAGAAACTGAAAATCCTTTTGCGATTAATAAATCAGTTAAGTGTTTACCGATAAATCCTGAACCTCCGCTTATTAATATATTTTTTTTCATAACAAAACAAAGCTAATCATTTTGAGTCACATAAACATTAACATTAATTTTTGTTTAACATTATTATATTTTAGTTAAACATTTATTACCTTTATACTCTAATTTGAAATACATCAAAAATGGCTACTAAAAAATCAACAATAACTAGAGACAAAATAGTTTCTATGTATATGAATTATACATTGGAAAATAATGAGAAACCGACATCTGTTTATAATTTCACCAAACTGAATAACTTTTCAGAAGCTGAATTTTACAACTTTTTTGGAACAATGGAAAGTGTAGAGAAAGAAATCTTCAAAATGTTTCTAGATAAAACGGTTGAATTACTTCAAAAAGACCAAGACTATGAAACCTATGATATGAAAAGTAAAATGCTGAGTTTTTACTTTACTTTCTTTGAATTATTGACTGCTAACAGAAGTTATGTGTCCATGAGTTTGAAACAGCATCATAATGAACTGAAAAATTTAATGCAGCTTTCCAGTTTGAGAAGCAGTTTTAAAAACTATGTCGCAGGAATCATTTCAGATGAATATAGAATCAAGCAGGAAAAGTTTCAAGACTTTCAGGAGAAAGCAATTCAGGAAACATCTTGGATACAACTTTTATTGACCTTAAAATTTTGGTTGGAAGACTCTTCACCTGCTTTCGAGAAAACAGACCTATATATTGAAAAGTCAATAAAAGTCACGTTTGAAATGATGAATATCACTCCGTTAGATAGCTTAATCGATTTTGGGAAATTTCTTTTCAAAGAAAAAATACACAACAAATAATGAAAACCATAGACTACATACCTACGTCAAAAATTGAAAGAGCAACTAAATTAGTTCAAACCGGAGCAAAAGTTGGCGTCAATTATTTGAAGTATTACGGCGAAAAAATGGTCAATTCTGATTTAACTCGTGATAAACTCAACGAAGATAACGCAGAAGATATTTACGACGGATTAAAAAGTTTGAAAGGAAGCGCATTGAAAGTAGCGCAAATGCTAAGTATGGACAAAAGCTTTTTGCCGCAGGCTTATGTAGAGAAATTTTCGCTGTCACAGTTCTCTGTTCCTCCACTTTCGGCGCCATTAGTATTGAAAACGTTCAAGACAAATTTTGGCAAAACACCTTATGAAATTTTTGATGAATTCAATGCAAATTCAATTAACGCTGCAAGTATCGGACAAGTTCATCTGGCGATAAAAAAAGGTAAAAAACTGGCGGTAAAAATTCAATATCCCGGCGTAGCCAATAGCATTTCATCTGATTTGGCTTTGGTAAAACCAATAGCTATTCGAATGTTTAACCTTCAGGGAAAAGATTCGGATAAATATTTCAAGGAAGTTGAAGACAAATTGATTGAGGAAACCAATTATTTATTAGAATTAAAACAAAGCCAAGAGGTTGTTGAAGCCTGTAAAAAGATTGAAAATTTGGTTTTCCCAAATTACTATTCTGAATATTCTTCAGAGAAAATTATCACGATGGATTGGATGACAGGAATTCATCTTTCGGAATTTACCAATAAAAATGACAATCAAGAAATCGCAGACAAAATTGGTCAGGCCTTATGGGATTTTTATATGTACCAAATTCATATTTTAAGAAAAGTACATGCTGATCCACATCCTGGAAATTTCTTGGTAAACAATGAAAACGAATTAGTGGCACTGGATTTTGGATGTATGAAACAAATCCCCAATGAATTCTATGTCCCTTATTTTGAATTAATAAACAAAGAAGTTATTGATAACAAGAAACTTTTTAGTCAAAAATTATTTGAGTTAGAAATCCTTAGAGAGGATGACTCCAAAGAGGAAATTGACTATTTCACTCAAATGTTTTACGATTTATTATCGTTGTTCACAAAACCATTTCAAACCGAAACTTTTGATTTCTCGGACGAAGCATTCTTTGGAAGTATCGCGCAATTGGGCGAACGCTTTTCAAAAGATACTAATCTTAGAAAAATGAACGGGAATCGAGGCTCCAAACATTTCATTTATATGAACAGAACGTTTTTTGGGTTATACAACTTGATGTTTGATTTGAAAGCGACAATTATTGTCAATGAATATCAAAAATACAATTAGTGAAAAAGGAAAATCTGCCTTCAAAAATGTGTTTGGTTTGTAACCGACCTTTTAGCTGGCGGAAAAAATGGGAAAAAGTTTGGGACGAAGTCAAATATTGTAGTGAAAAATGCAAAAGAAACAAAAAGGGTTAATTTGGTTTAGAAATGATCTTAGAGTCCATGATAATGAATCTTTGACAAATGCTATTGTTGAAAATGAAACCGTAATTGCGGCGTATTATTTTGATCCAAGGCATTATGAGGAAACAAGTTTTCATTTTAAGAAAACTGAAAAATTCCGAGCTAAATTCCTAATTGAATCAGTAATGGCATTGAAACAAAATCTGGAAAAATTGAATATTCCGCTTTTGGTTTATCACCAAAAACCAGAAGATTCTATTCCGGAAATTCTTGCTCAAAATGAAATCAATTCCGTTTACTTTCAAGGAGAATGGGCAAGTGAAGAAATAGAAGTTTTAGAAAATATAAAATTAAAAGTTTCGGATTCAGTAGCGTTCAAAAGCACTTACAATCAGTTCTTATTTCATCCTGAAAGTATTCCATTTGACATTCCATCGATTCCAAATGTTTTTACACAATTCAGGAATCAGTGTGAAAAATCAACAATCGTCCGAGATGAAATAACAGTTCAACCGATGCCTAAGAAAAATTGGACTACAAACGAAACTGTAATTCCTACGATGGAAACCTTGGGATTTACTGATTTTGAAACAGATTCCAGAACAGCATTTCCTTTTCGCGGTGGTGAAGACGAAGCAATGAAAAGGTTGCAAAATTATTTTTGGGAAACCAAAAAACTAAGTGTTTACAAATTGACTCGCAACGGATTAATTGGAACTGATTTTAGTTCTAAATTTTCTCCTTGGTTGGCCAATGGCTCTATTTCGGCGAAAACTATTTATTGGGAAATTGTTAAGTACGAACAACAAATTGGGAAAAATGAATCAACATATTGGTTGATTTTCGAACTGATTTGGAGGGATTATTTTAAATATGTTTCGATGAAAAACGGGAATTCAATTTTTAAAATTGGAGGGATTTTAGACAAAAAATACGATTGGAAAACCAATCCATCAGACATAAACAATTGGATTAACGGCAATACACAAGAGCCATTTGTAAATGCCAATATGATTGAATTGCAACAAACAGGCTGGATGAGCAATCGCGGGAGACAAAATGTAGCGTCCTATTTTGCAAAGAGTTTACTGTTAGACTGGCGCATAGGAGCCGCGTATTTTGAAGCGATGCTTATTGATTACGATGTACACAGCAATTACGGGAATTGGATGTATGTTTCAGGAGTTGGCAACGACCCAAGGGATCGGAAATTCAATATTAAGTTACAAGCCGAGAATTACGACGGACAATCAAAATTCCAGAAATTATGGCTACAGCAACAATTATTTTAAAAATTAAATGAATACAAACAAGAAACATATCAATGTCGTTTGGTTTAAAAGAGACCTTCGTTTACAGGATAACGAAGCGATTTTTAATGCCACAAAAACAGATAAACCCACTTTGTTGCTTTATGTATTCGAAAAATCGTTAGAAAACGATTCGCATTACAGTCCGAGACACTGGAATTTCATCAAGCAATCGCTTGTAGATATCAATAAACAATTGGAACAATCGAATACACAGGTATTAGCGGTATCTTCAGAGGTGCTTCCCGTTTTCAATACCATACAAGAAATATATAAAATAGATACCGTTTTTTCGCATCAGGAAACGGGTTTAAAAATCACTTACGAAAGAGATAAAACCTTCAAAAGATTTTGTAAAAACAATCAAATTCATTGGGTTGAAAACACCAACAACGGTATTTTTAGAGCGTTAAAAAACAGAACGAATTGGGTTTCAAAATGGGAAAAATATATGAATGAACCTCAATTTATTTTTGATTCGAAGGCAGAAAATTTCCTCAATCCTGAAGCAATAACCGAACTCGAAAAAACATTGGAAAAGACAAGTTTAGAAACGATTCCGGATACTGTTTTTCAAAAAGGTGGCAGCATTATGGCTGGCAAATATTTACAAAACTTCTTTGACGAGCGCTATCATAATTATAGTTCCCATATTTCGAAGCCTTTATTGGCTCGAAGAAGTTGCAGCAGATTATCCCCATACATCGCTTGGGGAAATATATCGTCCAGACAAGTTTTGCAAAAAGCGGCCACGTTCAGATTAACCTGTAGCCATAAAAAGCAAATTGATTCTTTCATATCCAGATTGACTTGGCAGGCACATTTCATTCAAAAATTTGAAATGGAAGAAGTCATGGAGTTTGAAAGTGTCAATAAAGGGTTCCATTCGTTGAAAAAGAAAGTCAATGAAAATTATATTGAAGCTTGGAAAACAGGAAAAACGGGATTTCCATTAATCGATGCTTCCATGCGTTGCTTGAATGAAACCGGTTATTTAAATTTTAGAATGCGGGCGATGTTAGTATCGTTTTTCACGCATAATTTATGGCAGCCTTGGCAGGAAGCGACGCAACATTTATCACAAATGTTCCTGGATTTTGAACCCGGAATTCATTTTCCGCAGTTGCAAATGCAGGCTGGTGAAACCGGAATCAATATGTTACGTATCTATAATCCAATAAAGAACAGTTACGAACATGATCCTGATGGTGAATTTATAAAAAAATGGGTGCCGGAACTGCGCAATTTGCCACGGGCATTTGTTCATGAGCCTTATAAAATGACCTATTTAGACCAGAAGTTTAATGACTTCGAAATAGGAATCAATTATCCAAAACCAATTGTAAATATGGAACGAACGAGAAAATTTGCCAGTGATTTTCTATGGAAAATGAAAAAGAATCCATTAGTAAAAGAGGAAAGTTTCCGCATACTAAAGTTGCATACCATGGCTGATATTGGCGACAGTGAATAATGCTTCAATAGTAATCTCAAAAAATCAATAGCAATTTGAATTTAAAAAAAATATCGTGACTATAAAAAAAGAACTTACTGATGTAGACAAAGACCGAATCATAGAAATGGCTTGGGAAGACCGAACCACATTTGATGCGATTTTAATGCAATTTGGATTAAAAGAACAAGAAGTAATTGACTTGATGCGTACCGAAATGAAACCTTCGAGTTTTAGGATGTGGCGCGAAAGAGTTCAAGGCCGTAAAACAAAACATGAAAAATTAAGAGATTTTCGGGAAGGTCGTTTTAAATGTACGATGCAAAGACAAATTAACAATAACAAGATATCCAAGCGATAAAAAATTAGTGTTCCGTGAACAGTAATCCGTTAAATAACAACATATAAAAAATGAAAAACATAGTAATCATTGGTGGTAGTAAAGGAATTGGCAGTGCTATTTTGTTGCAACAATTAGAGACAAATATGATATACAATATTAGCCGAAACGCGCCAGATATTGCCCATCCCAACCTGAAACACTTTTCTGCAGATGTAATGCAGGATTCACTTCCGGAAATAGAAACCATTGACACCTTGATTTATTGTCCGGGTTCCATCAATTTAAAACCCATCGGAAGTCTTAGTATCGATGATTTTAGAATTGATTTTGAAATTAATGTTATTGGCGCTGTAAAAGCCATTCAGAAATATTTACCTGTTTTAAAAAAGGGAACTAATCCATCAATTGTTTTGTTTAGTACGGTAGCTGCAAAATTAGGAATGCCGTTTCATGCGAGTATTGCTACTGCAAAAGCAGGAGTTGAAGGATTAGTGAAATCGTTGGGAGCCGAATTGGCATCGGTAGTACGCATCAATGCCATTGCTCCCACGATTACCGAAACATCACTTTCGGCAGGTATTTTGAGAAATGATCGAATGAAAGAAAATATGGTAGAACGCCACCCGATGAAAGGCTATTTGAAACCGGAAGAAGTAGCTAGTATGGCTGACTTTCTGATTTCGGAAAACGCAAAATCAATTTCAGGTCAAGTATTCGAAATGGATTATGGAATCGTAACTTTTAAAATCTAAAAAAATAATTAGCCAAACTTAAAATTGAAAGACAGCATACCATGATAAAAGAAATGAAAAGTTACGAGAAAATTGAACAATACGACACTGAAATAACAGAATCGTTAGCTGATAATTATAGAGTAATAATTGAAAATTTAGGGGAAGACGTTAACAGAGAAGGTCTAGAAAAAACGCCGGAACGTGTCGCCAAAGCGATGCAATATTTAACACATGGTTACGGACTGGATCCTTTGGAAATACTAAAATCAGCCCTATTTTCTGAAGATCACCAACAAATGATTGTGGTAAAAGATATCGAAGTATATTCTATGTGCGAACACCACATGTTACCGTTTTTTGGAAAAGCACACGTGGCTTATATTCCAAATGGTAAAATTGTAGGTTTAAGTAAAATACCAAGAGTCGTGGATGCTTTTGCCAGAAGAATGCAAGTGCAGGAACGATTGACGGACCAGATTAAAAATTGTATTCAGGACGCTTTGAATCCACTTGGAGTAGCGGTTGTAATTGAAGCGCAACACATGTGCATGCAAATGCGTGGGATTCAAAAACAAAACTCGGTTACCACAACATCTTCTTTTACAGGAGCTTTCGAAAAAGATAAAACAAGAAAAGAATTTATCAGTTTAGTTTCTAATAAACTGAGTTAATTTCAATTACTTATTTGTTCATTCGAAATATTTTTATTAGCTAAAAATAGAACACAGATTATACGGATTAAACAAATTATCACAGATCTTTTGATTAATTAATTTGAAATTAGAGTTAATTCGTGTAATTCGTGGCAAAAAAATTTAAGTATTATTTCGGACAAGCATAATTGTTTAAATACAAGATCATGAAAATTCTCTTAACAGGCGCAACAGGTTATATCGGGAAACGACTTTTGCCTATTCTGGTTGCACAAGGTCATGAAATAATCTGTTGTGTAAGGGATAAAAACAGGTTTTATTGTCCGGTCGAATTTCAAAAAAATGTTACCGTAATTGAAGTTGATTTTCTAAAACAAGAAACATTAAAAGCGATTCCAGATGCTATTGATGCTGCTTATTATCTCATTCATTCCATGTCAGGATCAGCTGCTAATTTTGATAAATTAGAGAGTTTATCGGCACTGAACTTTGTGCAACGATTGAATGAAACCAAAGCAAAACAAGTTATTTATTTGAGCGGAATCATCAATGACAAATCGCTATCGAAACATTTATCGTCGAGAAAAAAAGTAGAAGAAATTTTAAATATTGGTACTTTTGCCACGACAACTTTAAGAGCGGGAATTATTGTTGGTTCTGGTAGTGCATCGTTCGAAATCATTCGGGATTTAGTGAATAAACTTCCTATTATGATTACTCCAAAGTGGCTCAATACCAAATGCCAGCCGATTGCAATTCCGGATGTTCTTGATTTTTTATCCAAATCATTATTAAATCCCGTTACTTACAATCAGAGTTTTGATATTGGCGGACCTGATATTTTGACGTACAAAGAAATGCTTTTGGGTTTTGCGGAAGCCAAAAAACTAAAGCGATGGATTTTTACTGTTCCTATCATGACACCAAAATTATCCTCGTATTGGTTGTATTTTGTAACCTCAACATCCTATAGACTCGCGTCAGCACTGGTCAGCAGCATGAAAGTGGAAGTAGTTTGCAGTGACAACAGAATCAATGCTTTATTGAATGTTACGCCCATGTCCTACAAACAAGCACTCTCTCGTGCTTTGATAAAAGTAGACGAGGACAAAGTAGCTTCAAGTTGGAAAGATTCGTTGGTCAGCGGTCGTTTTAGCAGCAATATTTCGGAATATTTAAAGATCCCTAAAAAGGATTGCTATATTGATAGACGAAAAAAAGAAATTGAAAACAGAGCATATACTATAGAAAGGATTTGGTCCATCGGTGGTGATACGGGCTGGTATTATGGTGATTGGTTGTGGGATTTACGTGGTTTTA
>JBJOQF010000204.1:0-4229 GCA_046050185.1 Bacteroidota bacterium | reverse complement strand
AAATATTTTCGAGTATTTGTATTTTCTAACCGTAATTAAGGCAGAATTTATTTTTTATCACATATCTGCAATTTAGACATGTCTTATTATTTTAAAACTGTTTTCCTCATAAAAATATAGTTTAAAATTATAAATTGAATTTACAATTATTTTTTTAGCACTTCATTCAGGAAAACTTTGAAATGTTCAAAAGAACGTTTGTCGGCTTTTACATTATAGGCGGCTCCTTTTGAATTATCATTTCCTGCATCAGGATCTGTGAAAGAATGTACTGCATTAGCATAGTAAATCATTTGCCAATCTGCTTTTGTATCTCTCATTTCTTGTTGGAAAGCGGTAATTTCTTCTTTGGATTCAAAAGGATCGTCAGCACCATGGCAAACCAAAATTTTAGCTGTTATAGGTTCTGTAGGACGAGAAGCATCTTTTCCTAATCCGCCATGAAAGGAAACCACCCCTTTTATATTTAAGTGTGCACGAGCAGCTTCAAGTGCTCCCGTTCCACCAAAACAATATCCCATTATCACAATATTATTAGGATTTGCACCGGATTTAATCAATTGTTCTAATGCTAATGAAATTCGTTTTTGGTATAAAGTGAAGTTAGTTTTATAGTAACCGGCATTTTTTCCTGCTTCTGCATTGTCTTTTGGATAATTTCCAGCGCCATAAATATCGGCTACAAAGGCATAATATCCTAGTTTAGCCAAAGTTTCTGCGGTAGTTTTTGCGTGCTTATCAATTCCTTTCCAAGCGGGAAGAATTAGAATACCTGGCTTTTGAGAACTTTTTTTTATTGGCTGAATTTGAAAACCATTCAAAACCTGAGCGCCATCACTATATTTTACGGGTTTCAGTTGTGCAAAAGTACCATTTGAAAGTAGTACTATTCCTAAAATAAAAAAGGCTATATTTTTCATAAAAATTTATTTTTAAACAAATATCTAAAATAAATTGTGATTTTTCTGTATAAATAGAGTCTTTTTGGATTTTTTTATAACATAAAATAATAAAAAATAATTTAGGGAATTATAGTATGATATTTCGTTTGAAAGCGCAACCAAGTTCTATGATAGAATCCGTTTTGGAAATACCTGGAATGTTATCAATTTTTTCATAAAGGATTTTTCTCATGTGTTCGTGGTTTTGAGCTACTATTTTGATATAAAGCGTGAAAGAACCGGTTACAAAATAGCATTCCGTTATTTCAGGAATATTCTTTAATTCCTCTATAATTCTGTTTGAATCTTGGTCTTTATTTAAGGTAATACCGGTAAAAGAAGCCCAGTCGTATCCAATTTTTTTTTCGTTTATAATGGGTTTTATTCCTGCCAGAATTCCTTGTTCTGTCAATCGATTTACCCGTTGATGAACCATCGTATTGGATATTTTTAGCGTATTGGCAATAGCGGAAAATGCCATACGACCATCTTTTTCTAATTCTTTAATGATATTGATATCAAATTCATCTAATGCGTCCATAAAATTTATTTTAAATTGTAAAGGTTTTTTCTACTATTTATAAAAGTAACTAGTATGTCTCCCTTTTAATTCAAAGGAAAAATAAAGTACCTGTATTGTATAATGACTTATTTTCGTACAAATAAAAGTGATTATTTATTATAAATGATTATATTAAAGTCAAAATTATTATTTTTTATTGTAAAATAAAAAATATTATATATTTTTGTTTGAAATTTTTAATACATAACAAGTCATGGAACAATTACATCAAGCACTTTCTTCAAAATCTGAAGTATTTATAGAAAAAGAAAATAAATATGGCGCTCATAATTATCATCCTTTACCAGTAGTTTTAGAAAAAGGGGAAGGCGTGTATGTTTGGGATGTAGACGGAAAAAAATATTATGATTTTTTGTCGGCTTATTCGGCGGTAAATCAAGGGCATTGTCATCCAAAAATTGTTGGTGCAATGGTAAAACAAGCGCAAACATTGACATTGACTTCACGTGCTTTTTATAACGATCAGTTAGGACCTTACGAAGAATTTATAACTGAATATTTTGGTTTCGATAAAGTTTTACCAATGAATACGGGTGCCGAAGCAGTGGAAACAGCTTTGAAAATCTGTAGAAAATGGGCGTATGAAGTTAAAGGAATTTCTGAAAATCAAGCGCAAATCATTGTTTGTGAGAACAATTTCCACGGAAGAACGACTACTATTATTTCGTTTTCGAATGATGAAAATGCGCGTAAAAGCTTCGGTCCTTTTACAGCAGGATTTATCAAAATACCTTATGATGATATTGAAGCATTGGAAAACGCTTTAAAATCAACTAATAATATAGCTGGTTTCTTGGTTGAACCTATTCAAGGAGAAGCGGGTGTTTATGTTCCAGCCGATGGTTATTTGGCGAAAGCCAAAGCGCTTTGCGAACAATATAATGCTTTATTTATCGCTGATGAAGTACAAACAGGAATTGCACGTACAGGAAAATTGTTAGCCGTACATCATGAAAATGTTCAACCGGATATTTTAATTTTAGGGAAAGCTATTTCAGGAGGTGTTTATCCAGTTTCGGCAGTTTTGGCTAATGATACGATTATGAATGTCATCAAACCAGGTCAGCACGGCTCTACTTTTGGAGGAAATCCAGTTGCGGCAGCTGTTGCCATTGCAGCACTTGAAGTGGTTCGTGATGAAAATTTATCACAAAATGCAGCTTACTTAGGCGTTGTTTTAAGAACGGGTCTTAACGAAATCGCTTCGAGAAATCCTCTAATTGCATTGGTTCGTGGTAAAGGATTGCTAAATGCGATTGTTATCAATTGTGATGAAAACTCCGATTTGGCTTGGGATATTTGTATGAAATTCAGCGAATACGGTTTATTGGCAAAACCTACACATGGAAATAAAATACGTTTAGCCCCGCCATTAGTTATTACTGAAACTCAAATTCATGAGTGTCTTGGAATTATTGAAAGAGCATTAAATGATTTCAGATAATTTAATTGTCATGAAAAAAGCAATAAAATTAATCAAAAACCGGTCTGATATTGGAGCAGGAACCCGAGGTTCAGATTTAGGGATTGATGCTATCGAAATAGCCGCAATTAATCAAGACAGCGACTATTTTAATCAATTTGAGTTTGAAGATGTGAAAACGCATAACGAATCCATTTATGATAAAAATCGAAGCACTTCTGCCAAAAGAATTGAACACGTTGTTGAGCAGTGTACCAGAGTGTGTCACGCTGTAAAGAAAAATCTGGAACAGAATTATTTTCCAATCGTTTTATCAGGAGACCATTCCTCAGCAGTAGGAACTATTAGTGGTATAAAAACAGCTTATCCGGAACAGACATTAGGAGTGATTTGGATTGATGCACATGCTGATTTACATTCGCCTTATACATCGCCTTCGGGAAATATCCATGGTATGCCATTATCAGCGGTTCTTGCTGATGATAATTTAAGTTGTCAGAATAACGAAGTGCCTCTTGAAACCCAACAGCATTGGGAGAAAATGAAAAATATAGGTAGTGAAGGTGCTAAAGTGCTGGCCGAAGATATTATTTATTTTGGTGTTCGCGATACCGAAGAAGCCGAAGATAGACAGATTGAAAAGTTGCATATCCGTAATTATAAAGTTCACGAAGTACGCTATAGAGGACTTCAAACTTGTGTGGACGAGGCTTTAACTGAGCTAACGAATTGTGATGCCATTTATATTTCTTTTGATGTGGATTCTATGGATTGTGATATGATTTCTTATGGAACGGGAACTCCGGTACCAAAAGGATTTGATCAATACGAAGTCATTGCCATTATTAACCAGATTATCGAAAGTAAAAAGGTGGTTTGCCTCGAAGTTGTAGAAGTAAATCCGCTTTTAGATACTAAAGGAAACAAGATGGCAGAAACGGCTTTTGAAGTTTTAGAGGCTGTAACTTCAACACTTATTTTACCTATTGAATAACATTTACCTATTAAATTAGTATATGAAAACCCAAAATCTAACTAGATTTTGGGTTTTATTTTTTGTGAATTTTATAGATTTGCTATCGCTTTGTCCATTTTTTAATAAATAAAACGGCTTTAATCGTGCAATATTCATTTTGCATGGAATTATAGTTAATTATTGGCTTAACTTTACATATTTACGTATATTTGCAATAAGTATTTATACTTAGTTTTATATAAATAACACCATGATACAAGTCGACGAAGCCTTATCGATTATTGCAAAAAATAGTTGCAAGATGCC